>JAZNXY010000070.1:0-12797 GCA_045594105.1 Acutalibacteraceae bacterium
CCGCATCTCCGAGGTCGGTAATGGGTTGTAAAGAAACGTCACCGTTAGAAATGGTGTCGGCGTCTAAAATGACGATTTTCATAGCATCACCTGCTTTGTCGATTTCTTATGTTTATGATACCACAAGCCCGCCAAAAACACGATGAATTGTCAAACTAAGTGCAACAGTTTTTGATTGAAGATTCAAACAAATCAACCGGTTTTTGAAACCCTAAAACCTTTTTGGGGCTGGCGTTGATCAACGCCAGGTTCTTTTTTAGCGTTGAAGGACTAACTCGCGAAAGATTTCTGCCTTTTGGATAAAACTCACGGAGCAAGCCATTCAAATTCTCGTTTGTCCCCTTTTGCCAAGCACAGTACGGATCCGCAAAATAGACGTTGCAGCCGAGCTGTTCCTCGATCAGCTGCCAATTGGCGAACTCAGTGCCACGGTCGCAGGTGATACTTTTAACCGCTCCATCAGGCAACGCGGATAAGGCGGAAATGACTGCTTTCGCCATCGTGTCGGCTTGACGATTTGGTATTTTAATCGCTATGTAGTATCGTGTTTGCCGTTCCGCCAGCGTGGCAAAGCACGCCTTTGATTTGCCTCTGCCGGACACCACGGTATCGGCTTCCCAATGTCCGAACTCTTGCCGCTTGTATACGCTTTTGTCCCGTTTTCTAATGGATTTGCCAAGATTGAATTTGCCCCGTGTTTCCTTCTTTCCACGGCTTTTCCCTTTACGGCGAAGCACCTTTAGGTTCACATCTACGTACTTTTCATATATCCAGCGGTAAATGGTTCGCACAGAAGGCATATCCAGTTCGCAAGGCGTATTCGCAATCTGCTCCGGCGACCAAGTCAGCAACAGCTTTTCTTTGATATATTCCAGCTTCTCCGGGTCTTGGAACATTCCTCGGTGGCAGAAGTGGCGGCGGAGCAAATATTTCTTTTGTGCGGTATGAGGGTAGTAAGCGGGTTTTATGTTCATAAAACTGCGGTTACGGCGAATTTCTCTCGAAATGGTGCTCACATTTCGCCCTAACAATTCGGCAATTTTTCGATAGCTGTACCCTTTATTGTAATATTCCCGTAGACAACAGCGTTCTTCTATGGTAAGATGGTGGTAGTTCATATAGATCTCCTCTCGTGGTTTATGGTGTGACAACTCTATTCTACCAGAGATCTGTATGAACTTCTATTTTATTTTGCTAAAGTGTTGCACTTGATAGTATAACTCACCTTTTCAAAAAAATAAGGTGCGGTTTAACCGCACCTTATCCATAATTATATGTCGTATGATTATATGCTGTATCAAGGTCTTACATACTTCAGCGGATTTTGGCGTGCACCGTTTTTCAGCACCTCAAAATGCAGGTGCGGACCGCTGCTGCGTCCCGTAGAGCCGATAAGACCGAGGGTCTGACCACGGGTGACCTTCTGACCGGTTACCACATACAGCGAGTGACAGTGTGCATACAAGGTTTGCAAACCGTTGGCGTGCTGTATTTTTACCATATAGCCGTAACCGCCCGAGTTCCATCCCGCAAATATAACCGTACCGCCGTCAGCGGCAACAAAAGGTTTTTTGTTTACAGTAACGGGACCGTTACAAATATCAATCGCATAGTGTCCGTACCGCCAGCCACGAGACATGTTGTGGCAGATAGGCACCGGCCACAGCATGCTGCCGGTGGTGACACCGTCTCCCACCGTAATGTTGCCGCCGCTGGAGTTAACCACCTTTTTGGTACCCACAACCACTACTTTTGTGACAGGTTGCTTGGTAACGTCAATAGATATAATCGTTTTACTCTGCTGTACACCGTCTACAAAGGTGAGCTCGGCGGTCACGTTCTGACTGCCTTCCACGCCCTTTACCTTTACCTTTTCATAGGTGACCAGCTTGGTATTGTCATATTCCTTCTCGGTAGTATAATCGATTTTTTCGGTATAGTGTATGGTACGTACCACCTTGACACGCAAAAACGGCTGCGGACGCTGTACCAGCAACGGTTCGCCATCATAAATCATATCGTTTTTGATGTCGGGGTTCATTGCACGCAGCTCGCTGATGGTCATATCATACTGACGTGCCAGACTACTGAGTGTGTCGCCCGGCTGGACAATATGTTCCTTCTTCACCACCGCCTGCGAGGTGAGCTTTTCGGTCATTTTTTCGGCAGTCATTACCGATTCGGTCAGATACAAGCCGTCGGAAACGGTTACGTTCTGGATAAACTCCGCACGTTCGTTTTCGCCGCCGTCACAATACGTTTTCTTGATCGCTTCCAGCACAGCGTCAAGTTCCGCACGGGATTTCATCGATCCTGCGAACTTACCGTCCACATATAAGCCGGAGGCCTCACTGATGGCCTCGCCTTTTGTACGAAGAATCTCATTACACAACGCAGAGGTGTCCATCAAGGATGCCGCATGCAGCAATCGCACACGCATAACAGGGGTGTCGCTGATGGTAAACTCGCCATTTTCGCTGTGCACACGTTCACGTGCAAGGTCTGCTGCCGCACGGTAGGTGCCTTCGTCTGCAATGTACCCGACGTCTACCCCTTCATATTCGACACGAATACCGAAATCGGCAGAGGTCCAGTACTGTATGGTAAACACCAAAACCAGCACAGCCAAAAGCGGTGCCACGGCAGCCATTGTACGTCCTACCACCGCAGGATAGCGACGTGCAAAAACACGTACGCAACCAAAAAAGTCTGCAATGGCCTTGGTCGGTTTTTCTTTAAAAGGTGTACGTGGTGTGCCGAATGCCACCCGTATACCCTGTTTGACATCGAGCAGCTTTCGTATCAGCTCGAGCAATCGATCGGAGAAATTGCGGCGGAACCAGCTGTACAGCCAACCACGCATCGGACGGGTTTCACGGCGAAGATATCTCCACGCACGGTGCAGCTTGGAAACGGTGAAAATGCCCACCGCATAATTCCATTTATATATGCTGTCCTCCAAACGCAGCAACGCATCTTGTAAGCGGTGCAATCCTTCAGAGGTCGGTTTTTTCGATTTTGGGGCTTTGTTTACAACCGCCATAGACACGTCTCCTTTCGTTTGGAATCATCATCACTGACACATTATACACCCTTTTGGGCAAAAAGGCAAGAAACCGACCGTATATTTGTAACGATTGCACAAACCGTACTCCTATTTTTTAGCAAAAACAACCGCCACCAAAGCATTTCGGCGGCGGTTTTGGATTTTTTTAGTATTTTATTGTACGCTGACGCCTTCCATCCACCAATCCATACCGTTAAGCGTTTCTGCGGTGGGCAAGCCGGCACCTGCAGCTATACGAACGGTGCCGTCTGTATCTTTTATGGCGGCAGGTGTCGGAGCAAAGGCCTGTACCGTAGCATCCCAAGCAAGCTTCACACCGGAGAACACATCCCACGTACCCTTTGACAGCACTGCTTGCAGTGCCCTCACCAAAGCAGTCACATCGTTTCCTTCTTCATCAAAGCCCTGCACACACTGTAAAAAGCCGTCGGCATAGCCAACCTGTATATTGTTGTAATACGGTGTGACGTGCGAAAGCACCGCCTGTACCGTATCTCCCAATTGATTGCGGTGATGCACCGTCACACTAAAGTCTACAATATCCGTATCCGGCCGTCCGAAAACCGTGTATATGCGCAAGTCGGCACTTTCTGCGAAATCAATGGCATCTTCAGAGTCGATTGTCATCAGCAGCCCTTCACACCCTTGCTGCTGTAAAGCGGATATGGCCGTGGCGTACGTCGTGACATCCCCTTGAGCAACCTTCAAGGTTGCCTGCGGCTTGCCGACACGTGCACCAAGCAAAAACGCATTTGCCATTTGGTGTGTTTCAATACTGTCAATGCTCGATGCCACCATACCGAACATATCGCCTGCCGCTGTTTTTCCGGCGGCGAGGCCGCACAAAAACGCACCTTCGTACATTTTCAGCCGATACGCATAAAAATTGGGCAAGGATGCATCAGCATCTCCAACCTGTATAAAGGTCACCCTTGGAAACTCTGCCGCCAATTTTTTGGTCGCAACAGCATATCCGGGCAACGTGCCAAACACAATGCTGTATCCTTCTTTGATGTAGCTGCGGATAGCCGCCTCGGCAAAGGCGCTGTCGGCAGCGGAAATGCCGTCACACACGGTCAGCTGCTCTTCCTCGATGCCCATTGCAGAGGCAACCGCTTCCAGCTCGGCCGCATATACCGCCGCCTGAGAGGTTTCTTCCTGCTCATCCCCCTCGCAAACCACCACAATTTTCACCGTTTTCTCGTTGATTTCCTTAGGCGTGGGGCTGCCGCAAGCAGCCAAAGAGATACATAAAATCACTGCAAATAACACACAAAAGAATCGTTTCATAAGCATTCTCCTTTTGTATCATCTTACTGTATTTCCGCTTGTGACGCAACCTTTTTTTGAAAATATCACTTACCCATTGCGTTTTTCTGCTATTTTGTGTTATAATTGGTATATATATTTTTCAGAAAGGCGGGGTTGTATGGATATTCAGGTAGGCGATACCGTTATGATGAAAAAACCGCATCCTTGCGGTAGTAAAGACTTTGTCATCTTGCGTATCGGTATGGATTTCCGTTTGCGGTGTGTCGGCTGCGGGCACGAGTTTTTAGCCCCCCGCCATAAAATCGAGAAAAACATCAAAGAGGTAAAACGGTTGTAGCGTATAGATCCTACAAAACAAATTGATTACAGGAGATATACGTATGGCCATACCGAATTTACAGGATATTGAAAATCGTTTTGAAGAAATTGAAAGACGGCTGTGTGATCCCACCGTTATTGTGGATACCGCACGGTATCAGGCACTCTTGAAGGAATCGGCCGCACTTTCTCCCCTTTTGGAGACGGTGCGTGCATTAAAAGCGGCGGAGAAAACCGTTGAAGAGGCGACCGCTTTGCTCTCCGAGCCCGATTTAGATAAGGAAATGAAGGAGCTCGCCAAGGAGGAGCTGCACACAGCCAAAGCAGACGTTGAACGACTCACCCAACAGCTAAAAATACTGCTGTTGCCGAAAGACCCGTTGGATGACCGGGACATTATCGTGGAAATCCGTGCAGGTGCAGGCGGCGAAGAATCCGCTTTATTTGCCGGCTCTTTATACCGTATGTACAGCATGTACGCCGAAAAGCAGGGCTTTTCCACCGAGGCGGTCAATCTGAATGAAACGGCTCTCGGCGGTTTTAAGGAAGTGTGTTTTTCGGTCAGCGGTATGGGTGCTTACAGCCGCTTTAAGTTTGAAAGCGGCGTACACCGTGTACAGCGTGTTCCCGAAACCGAAACCGGCGGCAGAATCCATACCTCCACCGTAACGGTGGCGGTATTGCCCGAAACCGACGAGGTAGAGGTGGAAATTCGCCCCGCCGATTTGCAGATTGATACCTTCCGTGCCAGCGGTGCGGGCGGTCAGCATATCAACAAAACCGACTCCGCCATCCGCATCACCCACCTGCCCACAGGTATGGTGGTAGAATGTCAGGACGAGCGCAGTCAGTTCAAAAACAAAGATAAGGCAATGCGTGTGCTGCGTGCCCGCCTGTTTGAACAAGAACAGCAAAAGCAGCACGAGGCCACCGCCGCCGACAGAAAAGCACAGGTTGGCACAGGTGACCGCAGCGAACGCATCCGCACCTACAACTTTCCGCAGGGTCGTGTCACCGATCACCGTATCGGTCTCACCTTGTACCGCATTGACAATATTTTAGACGGTGATCTCGACGAAATCATCGATGCACTCATCACCGCAGACCAAACCGCAAAATTACAGGAGGCGGAATAATGGAAACCCGTTTACTTGCCGCCGATTGCGACGGCATTCAAACCGCAGGTGCTCTGCTGAAAGAGGGCAACCTCGTTGCTATTCCCACCGAAACGGTGTACGGATTGGCGGCGGATGCTACCAATGCCGCCGCCGTTTCCCGCATTTTTGAAGCCAAAGGCAGACCGGGGGACAATCCTCTTATCGTTCACATTGCGGATATGGCGGATTGGGCACCGCTTGTGACCCATATTCCGAGCAATGCAAAAGCACTCGCCGATACATTCTGGCCGGGTCCCCTGACCATTATTTTACCTGCCGCATCGTGTGTACCCAAAGAGGTGACCGCAGGTCTTACTACCGTAGCGGTGCGTTTTCCCGCACATCCTGTGGCACTGGCGGTTATTAAAGCCGCAGGGTGCCCTTTAGCCGCACCCTCCGCCAATCGTTCGGGCTCTCCCAGTCCCACCACTGCCGCACGGGTAATGGAGGATATGGACGGACGGATTGCCGCCGTGCTTGACGGCGGTGCCTGTGACGTAGGAGTAGAGTCCACCGTTATTGATATGTCGGGTGACACACCACGCCTTTTACGTCCCGGCGGCGTAACACCTGACCGTTTGCGTGAGGTGCTCGGTGAAATACTCATTGACCCGGCGGTAACCGCCGCACTGGAAAACGGTGCCACCGCCGCTTCCCCCGGTATGAAATATAAGCATTATGCACCGCAAACACGGGTGATACTGGTAAAAGCCACCGCCGCATCGTTTGCCGCATTTGTAAACAGCAAAGCCGCAGAAAAACCCTTAGCACTTGTTTTTGACGGCGAGGAAACGGCATTAACCGTTCCGTTCCTCACCTATGGTGCGAGGGATGACCACGCCGCACAGGCAAGACAGGTATTTGATGCCCTGCGCCGTGCGGATGACATGGGCGCCAAGGTTATGTACGCCGCCTGCCCCACACCCGAAGGGGTTGGGCTTGCGGTATATAACCGCTTATTGCGTGCCGCCGCTTTCGAGGTGATTACACTTGATTAGAATCGGTCTTACAGGGCCTACGGGTGCAGGTAAATCCACCGTTGCCGCATATCTTGCCGACCACGGCTTCCCGTGCATTGACGCAGATGCGGCCGCACGAGACATCACTGCTGTCGGCTCTCCTACCTTAATACCGTTGGCAGATGCCTTCGGGCAGGATATTTTGCGGCAAGACGGTTCGCTTGACCGCAAGCTGCTGGCGACACGTGCTTTTGCCGATGCGGCGGCAACCGCTCGGTTAAATGCCATTACCCACCCTGCCATTATTGCGTTAATGGATAAAAAAGCCGCCGCCTTACAAGCGGCAGGTGCAAAAGCGGTGATTATCGATGCACCGTTGCTTTTTGAAGCGGGTATAGATGCAACCTGCGACCATACGGTTGCAGTGATTGCTCCCGACCACGTGCGCTGTCAGCGGATCATGCAACGGGATGCCATTTCCGCCGATGCCGCTGCCCTGCGTATGCAGGCACAGCCGTGTGTGGATTTTTATAAGCAGCGGGCAGAAATCGTGCTGGAAAACAGCGGTGACCTTGCCGCACTGCTACAGCAAACAGACCTGCTGTGTCAAAAGATTGGTAGGTGGTGCCAATGAGCCGTACCCGACGTGTTCTTACATTGCTTTTGCTTGCGGCGGTTATTTTGGCGGGTCTGTGTGCCCTGGTGTTCATGGGATACCGCAAATATCTGCACACCGCATACCCGATAAAGTATGAACAGCAGATTTTTGCCGTCAGTGAAGAGTACGGTGTTACGCCCTCCCTCATCTGTGCGGTCATCTGTACCGAAAGTCATTTTATCCCCACCGCAAAATCCTATGCAGGTGCGGTAGGGCTGATGCAGCTGACCCCTGCAACGTTCCATTGGGCACAAACACGGGCAGGTGTTACCACCCCTCTCCCCGCCAGCCATCTTACCGACCCCGAAATCAATATTCGGTACGGCACCTATACATTAAAGCTGCTGCACGAAATGTTTGAGGATCCGAAAGCGGCTTTGGCGGCATATAATGCAGGGCAGGGAAATGTCAGAAGCTGGCTCCAAAACCCTGCGTATTCCGCTGACGGTGTGCATCTGGATACGATTCCGTATAAAGAAACCGCCGAATATGTTGAAAAGGTAAAAAACGCACAAACTATATATAAAGATTTATACGATATCCATTAAAAGGAGAGTTTTTTATGACAGAACAATTGAGAGAAGCCCTGTGCTATGAAACCAAGCATGCTGTCAAGGTGTTGGACGCAAGCGAATTGCAGGCGGCACAGATGTATGCGGAAGGATACAAACGGTTTTTGAACAATGCGAAAACCGAACGTGAAGCGGTTGCCGTTTCGGTGGCACTTGCCGAACAGCACGGCTTCCGTGCGTTTGATCCCGCCGTGCAGTACAATGCAGGCGACAAGGTGTATGTGAACAATCGCGGTAAATCGCTTATTTTGGCGGTCATCGGCGAAAAGCCGCTTGCCGAGGGCGTATCCATTGCCGCCGCACATATCGATTCTCCTCGTCTCGATTTAAAGCCCAATCCGTTATATGAAGACAGCGATCTGGCATATTTTGATACCCACTACTACGGCGGCATCAAAAAATACCAGTGGACCGCCATTCCGCTGGCACTGCACGGTGTTGTGGTAAAAAAAGACGGCGAAACGGTGACGGTCACCATCGGCGAAGCGGTAGACGAGCCCGTTTTCTGTGTCACCGACCTCCTGCCCCACCTCGGCACAGAGCAGATGAAACGCACCGCCTCCGACGTGGTAAAGGGCGAGGACTTAAACCTGCTTATCGGCTCGTATCCGCTCAAGGACGGCGAGGGCAGTGATCTCATAAAGCTCAATATCCTGAAGATTCTGAATGAAAAATACGGCATCGTGGAAGCGGATTTTGTGTCCGCAGAGCTGGAAATCGTACCCGCCTTCCCTGCGAAAGACGTGGGCCTTGACCGCAGTATGATAGGCAGCTACGGTCATGACGACCGTGTGTGTGCGTACCCTGCACTCACTGCTTTGCTCGCCACCGATAAGCCGCAGTACACCGCTGTGACCATTCTTGCAGACAAAGAGGAAATCGGTTCTGAAGGCAACACCGGTCTGCAATCTGCGTTCCTGCAGTATTTTATCGAGGATCTGGCTGCCGCTTGCGGCACCACCGCCAGAGCCGTATTTTCCAAATCGCTTTGCTTGTCCGCTGACGTCAATGCGGCATTTGACCCCATTTATCCCGAGGTTATGGTAAAATCCAACGCCTGTCAGTTAAACCGTGGTGTATGCATCACCAAATATACGGGTGCCAGAGGCAAATCCGGCAGCTCGGATGCCTGCGCCGAGTTTATGGGTGTTGTGCGTCGCTTGCTGGATGCAGAAAACGTGTTATGGCAAACAGGCGAGCTCGGCAAGGTGGATGCAGGCGGCGGCGGTACGGTTGCCGCATATATTGCCAATTTGAATGTCGATACCGTTGATTTGGGTGTGCCTGTGCTGTCTATGCACGCACCTTTCGAAGTAGTTTCCAAAACCGACGTCTATATGGCGCACAGAGCGATGTCTGCGCTGTTTGACCGTACGTGAGAGGTGTCGGTATGCGAATAGGACACGGATACGACGTACACAGGTTAACGGAAAACCGCCGTCTGATTTTAGGCGGTGTGGACATCCCGTATGAAAAGGGGTTGCTCGGCCATTCGGATGCCGACGTGCTGCTGCATGCCATATCCGATGCGCTGCTGGGTGCTGCCGGATACGGCGATATCGGCGGTATGTTTCCCGATACCGACCCCGCCTTCAAGGATGCGGACAGCTTAAAGCTGTTGGAGCAGGTGGTTGCCCGCTTACGTGCAAACGGCTACACGGTTGGCAACATTGATGCCACGGTGCTGGCACAGCGGCCCAAGCTCGCCCCGTTCATCCCCAAAATGCGGGAAAATATCGCCGCAGCTTGCGGAGTAACAACGGATGCGGTCAATGTGAAGGCCACTACCGAGGAGGGACTTGGCTTCACGGGAGCGGGAGAAGGCATTGCCGCACATGCTGTGTGCATAATTTTATAATTCGACAGCGGATTTCCCGAATATTTGCAATAAAAAAGTCTTATCGTAATGATAAGACTTTTTTCTTTTGTCAAAAACGGAAAGGATGTTAGGAATGGATGTCAAATTTGAAAAACAAAACACGACCTTGACCGTGTTCCTGCGTGGCGAAATCGATCACCACGCCGCAGGCGGTTTACGGGAACAAATAGACAGTGCGATCGTAAGCGGCAGTATTTCGTGTCTTATTTTGGACTTTAGCGAGGTCTCCTTTATGGACAGCTCGGGGGTAGGTCTGCTTCTCGGACGGTACAAGCGTATGTGCGCACGTGGCGGCAGACTGCAGGTGTGTGGTATGTCTCAAAGATATCTCGCCATGATGAAAATGGCAGGCATGGAAAAGTTAGGGATTTTACAAGCAGAGGAGAGTGCAACCAATGAAAGCAATGAATGAAACACGTATCACCTTTTTAAGCCGCTCGGCAAACGAGGGGTTTGCACGCAGTGCGGTAGCGGCCTTTGTCAGCCAGTTAGATCCGGCAGTTGATCAGCTGTCCGATATTCGTGTGGCGTTATCCGAGGCGGTTACCAACTGTATTGTACACGCCTACCCCGACAGCATCGGCACCATTACGGTAACCGTACGATTGTACGACAACGGCAAGGTGGTTATCAAGATACGGGATAAAGGGCGTGGCATCCCGGACGTTGCACAGGCAATGGAGCCGATGTATACCACCGGTGGCGAAGACCGTTCCGGATTAGGTTTTCTGGTTATGGAAACCTTTGTGGACAAGCTGCGGGTGCGATCTAAACTGGGCAGCGGCACCACCGTCACCCTGGAGAAATACATACACCTGCGTCAGAAAGATACACCCGTATGACCCGTGACCAGCAAATCTGTGATAACATCGGCTTGGTGCACAGCTGTGCCAGGCGATTTCGGGACAGAGGTATAGAATACGACGATCTGTTTCAGGCGGGATGCCTCGGTCTTGCTAAGGCGGTAGACGGGTTTGATGCCTCTCGGGGATTACAGTTTTCCACCTATGCAGTGCCTGTCATTTTAGGAGAAATCCGACGGCTTTTCCGTGAGGGCGGCACTGTCAAGGTGAGTCGATCGCTCAAAGAGCTGTCTTTGAAGGTCAGCCGTGAACGTACCAAAATGCTTATTGAACTGGACCGAGAGCCAACGGTGAGCGAGTTGGCAATGCGGCTTTCCCGAACCCCCGAAGAAATTGCCGAGGCGTTGTTGGCAGGGTTGCCGCCGATTTCACTGACCGCAGACCGTGACGACGGAGAAGCCGACACCATTGACCTGCCCGTTCCGCCGCCCGAAGAGAAAATCACCGATACGCTCGCTTTGCGGCAGGTGTTGTCCGAATTGGAGCCACGGGACAGAGCACTCATCTCCTTGCGGTACTTGCGTGGCTTGACGCAGCAGGCCACCGCCGCACATTTGGGTATGACACAGGTGCAGGTGTCCCGAAAAGAACGTAAGATTTTAGAGACCCTCCGAGAAAAGCTGGGGGTCGCAGGATGATAAAACTCCGTCGGCCACTTGACTTTCCCTCTTGCCGCTTTATAATAAAGGTAGAAAGGTGGGGTCGTTATGGATGCGAAAAATTGGCAATGGGGTATGTCAACCTGCTGTATGGGAAAAATTGACAAGGCCGCTTTCGAGGCGTATGCGCAGGCAGGCGTAGACACCATGGAGGTGTCCTTGAGCTATGCCGCCTATACAAAAGCGGATTTCAAGGCGGCGGCGATTGCCTCCCGTGAGACAGGTGTACCTGTCTGGTCGCTGCATCTGCCTTTTTATCCGTTCCGCTTTTTAGACCCCTCCTCCCTCGATAACGAGGTGCGTATCAACACCTTTTTGGTGCATAAACACGGCGTGGAACAAGCGGCTTTGCTTGGTGCAAGGGTTGTGGTGGTGCATCCGAGCGGCGAGCCAAACGCAGACGAAACACGTACCGAACAGCTGCAATATGCAGGTGACTATTTGTGTAAGCTCGCCGAGTATGCGGCACAGTACGGCATCAAGGTGGCGGTGGAAGATTTGCCTCGTACCTGCCTTGGTAACTGCTCGGCGGAAATCAAACAGCTGATAGCAGGACACGAAAACTTGGGTGTGTGCTTTGACACCAACCACCTGCTGAGCGAGAAAAACAGCGACTTTGTACGTGCTGTCGGGGATAAAATCGTCACTCTGCACGTTTCCGACTATGACTTTATGGATGAGCGGCATTGGATGCCGTACGAGGGTAAGGTGGATTGGGTAGAGCTGGTCACCCTGCTGGAAGAAGCAGGGTACGCAGGCCCGTTTATGTATGAGCTGGGCTTTCGTGTGCACGATACCATTGTCCGTGACCGCAATCTGACCTTTGCAGATTTTAAGGCGAATTACCTTGCGTGTGTCAATAAGCAGCCGTTCACGCCTGTGGGTACACCGCATATGGAAAATTGCCTGAAAAAAGCGTTTTTCAATCCGCCTGTCATCAAATAAGCGGCAACAAAAACTTTTTTTGGCAAATGCTTGACAAAGCACAAATTATCGTGTTATAATACCGCTCGTCGAGTGGAAAACCGCCCGACGAGCCGAATATGCGGGTATGGCGGAATTGGCAGACGCGTTAGATTCAGGTTCTAATGGTCGCAAGGCTGTGCAGGTTCAAGTCCTGTTACCCGCACCAACAAAAAAGAGATAGGCATTGCCTATCTCTTTTTGTTCGTATGGCACTAATGGACGTAGGACCCGAAAACCCGCAATGCGGGTTTTCCTCAGGAGTTGCGTGTACACACTGCCGCATTTTACGCACTTCACCGCAACTCCAGTTCAAAGTCCTGTTACCCGCACCAAAAAGAACGGACACCTTTTGGTGTCCGTTCTTTTTCGTTGTGTACGAAGAGACGAGAACCTCGAAAAGGCAACGCCTTTTCACAGGTTTTGCGTG
>JAZNXY010000071.1:0-1617 GCA_045594105.1 Acutalibacteraceae bacterium
GCTCTTCTATGGTAAGATGTTTGTAGTTCATACGAATCCTCCTTTGGTGTTTATTGTGTGGTAACTTTATTCTACCAGAGATTCGTATGAACTTCTATTTTATTTTGCTAAAGTGTTGCACTTGATAGTATAACTCACCCAAAACAAAAAAACACGGTGTGCTTTTGCACACCGTGCTTTTGTTTACAGCCAATCCTCGTCCTGCGGATGGGCGTGATCTTTGGGACACATAGACGGAATGGGTGCGGTGATATTGTTGAATCGATAAGACAAGGTTGCCACTTCGTTGCCCTCACCGTCTTTTACCGCTACACGCATCTGACAGGAATCGGTCAGGGTGACAGGTGCGGTATATACAACAGCCGTTTCGGAAACGATGGGGTCGGTACCGTCTAAGGTATACATAGCGATGAGATTTTCGTCCACAAGGTCAACGGAGACCGCATCTTTAATTTCACCGCCGTAAGCAGACAGCGCCACCTTGGAGAAACGGGCGGCATAACCACTGTTTTCCGGCAGGTTGATGCTTAAGACGTCCGCCTTGGTGACCAGTTTACGGGAAATACCCTCATCGGTGTACAAGTCACAGATATAGGTGCCTTCGCCGAGGAATTCGTCCAAACTGATATCGGTCACACCTTCCTCACGGTTGGTGATAACACCGAGGAACCAGTTGCCGTCCTTTTCACGTGCCATTGCCGCAAATTGTTCGTATACCGAAACCGACAGCACCTTGGTTTGATCCCAAACGGTGGGACACGCTTTGATAAACTCTACAGCAGGGGAATCGGTCAGTTCTTCGGGGGTCGCATCGATGGCATTAAACGGTGCGTCAACAAACACCAGTTCCGCCAAACCGTATGCGTTTTGCACCTGCGGCGTAAAGTCTGCATGACCGGCAAGACCACGGGTCAGATATTGGGTGGTGAACAACTGGGTTTCGTTGACCGGTTGGCGTACAGGTGCCATTTCGTGGCCGAAAATACCTTCGTAGTTCAGAACGTTGGGATAGGTGATGTTAAGACCGGTCGGTTTTGCCGCACCGTGGAAGTTCACCACTAAATTATATTTTGCCGCAAGCTTTGCGGTCTTTTCATAGAGGTTAACACCGCCTTCTACCTGGTCTTCGGGCGGGAAGAAGTCGATTTTAAGACCGGTGACACCCAGCGCCGCTACGTTTTTCATAAACGTTTCGATAGCATCCCAATCGGGGGTAAATACACGCACGCCGTCGGTCAATTCCTCAGCTTTTTTGCCAAGGGGGAATCGTGCTTCGTGGGTGGTATAGCCATTCCATACTACCTGTTCCACGCCGTATGGTGCCATATTGTCGCACAGGTCTTTCACCATATCAAACAGCGACGGCACGTCGTTTGCGAACAGCGACCATCTGCCGTCTAAAATATTATATTCGAGGCCGAGCTTTGCGGCGGCTTCGTTGTAGTTGTACATGGTTTGGATGTCACCGACAAAGCTGCCGTTGGAACGCCAGGACCAAGCACTTCTGCCGGGCTTCACCCAGCTGAAATCCCCTTCAGGTGCTTCGTTGACGCTGTAAACAATGGTGTTGTTATACAGATCGTTCAAGCTTTCCGCAATGGTGAGAATGCGGTAGGG
>JAZNXY010000072.1:0-1600 GCA_045594105.1 Acutalibacteraceae bacterium
CTTGGCCTCCGACTTGTGCACAAGGGGCGGGGTATATTCGTACTCAAACAGCACCGTTCTGTCAGCCTGTTCGGTCAGACGGTACATTGTGTATTCTCCGTCCATACCGCCGCCGCAGCTGTAGCACAGCCCCGTCAGTTCACCCTCGCGGGTGTTTATCATTCCCGGCCCGTCAAGTATGTGTTTTTTGGCAAACAGTTTAAAAAACATGGCAACCCCCACCAGAATTATTACTGCCACAAGCAGTACAATCAATATTATTTTTAAAATTTTCGTGATTTTCATTGTTTCACCGCCTTTAAAGGTGAAAATTAGCCCACCGCATTTGTAACATACAATTCGCAGCTTACTCCGTCGCCAGGATAGGTGTAAGGCACGGTGTAGTTCCGGTCCATATATACATTTACACCGCTGCCAAGGCTGGAAATCTCCAGTTCCCAGTTGTACGGAATGTAGAACATGCGTTCAAGATGCTGATGTTCGCTGCCGTCATAAATATCTACAGAAACATATATGCCCTTGAGATTGCCGTACCACGCATCCAACAGGTCCTGTCCCGGCACGCGCTGACCGTAGGTGTACACAACCTTTTCGCCGCCGAATTCAATTTCCTTGATTACCTTTGTCTTGCCATCAACCGTAACATTGTACAGTGACGGTTCGATGCCTACCTGATAGATATAGTCATTGCCTTTTTTGCCTTTGAATTCAACCTCTTCGTCATTTATAAAGTAGGTCGCAAGGTCCATCTGATACGGATAGTACTGGTCACCGTCAAAAGCTTCCACATACACTGTCTGCACAGGGCGTCCCATATGATTTACATAGAAGGTATAGCCCTTGTACCAGCCGTTGTAGCTTGCCGCACCACTGTCATAGATGTATGTGTTCAGTTTTGCAATGCTGTTGTCCACAAGGAATGTACCGTCATAATAGGTAGTGCCCATAAAATAGCTTTCCGTCTGGGCGGTATTGTGATTTGCTGTGATAACGGTCATCAGGTTTGCTTCGTAAAGTTCATCAATGCCAAACGGGCTTTCCAATGTTTCGGCCTTGTTTGGTTTTGCTGTTGCTTTTGGAGTAGGGGTAGGTGTTGGTGTTGGTGTCGGTGTCGGTGTCGGTGTAGCTGTCGGTTTTGCCGTTGCGGTGGCCTCCGGTTTTTTTGTTTCCTGCGGTTCAGGTGTCACCTTTGGCTTTGCAGCTTCCGCCGCTGTACCCTCGTTGTAAATTTTGGATGAATCAGCCGCCTTTTCGGTGCGGAACATCAGGGTTGTGCCGTTGGAGGTACAGATGATATCCCCGTGCATATCGGTGCGGTACAGACCGATTGAAGCAAAATCCAGCAATGTCAGCAGGTCTTTGTGAGGATAACCATTGTCGTTTTCCCTGCCAACCGAAACAACTGCATATTGCGGCGAAACCTTGCGCAGAAAATCTGCTGACGAGGACTGATTGCCGCCGTAATTTGCCGCTTTGAGCACCGTTGAGGTGATAACAGTGTCTTTTTCAACCAGAACAGCTTCCCTTTCGTTTGTCATATCTCCGGTAAACAGGAATGAGGTATCGCCGTAGATAACTCTGATAACAAGGTTTGCGCTGT
>JAZNXY010000073.1:0-13008 GCA_045594105.1 Acutalibacteraceae bacterium
TATACGAAGCTTTTACATAACTGACGGAATTGCGGAGCACCGCAAGGGAGTGTAAAAAGCTATAAGCCGACCGTCTGGGCAAATCAGTGTAAAAGCTGGTTTGCCCTTTTTTGTTGGCTATCCATTTGTGTGTCACAGAAAGGAGAACCATTATGGTACACGAGCATTGGAACGGCTTTAAGGCAGGCACGTGCAAGACACTATCAACGTGCGTGACTTTATTCAGCAAAACTATATCCCTTATGAAGGCGATGCCTCCTTCTTAGCAGGCAGCACCACTCGCACCGATGACCTTATGGGGCGGGTGCAGGCGTTATTCAAATTGGAACGGGAACGTGGCGGTGTGCTGGACGTTGACGTTGACACCGTCTCTTCCCTTACAAGCTATGCGCCCGGCTACATTGACAAAGACAAGGAACTCATCGTCGGTATGCAAACCGACGCGCCCTTAAAACGTGGTGTAAACCCCTTTGGCGGCATTCGTATGGCACGGCAGGCATGTGCTGCCTACGGCTATCGCTTGAGCGACAAGGTGGAAGACGAATTCCGCTTCCGCACCACCCACAACGACGGCGTTTTCCGCGTATACACCGACGAAATGCGTAAAGCACGCAAATGCCATGTTATCACAGGCCTTCCCGACGCATACGGACGTGGCCGCATCATTGGCGATTATCGCCGTGTGGCACTGTACGGTGTGGACCGCTTAATCGAGGAAAAGCAGAAGGACAAAGCCGCCTTGGCGGATGAAACCTTTGAGGTGGACAAGGCACGTCTTTCCGAAGAATTGTTCCAGCAGATTGCTTTCCTTGGCAATCTCAAGGAAATGGCGTCTATGTACGGCTACGATATAAGCGGCCCTGCCGCCAACGCAAAGGAAGCCATCCAATGGACCTATTTTGCGTATCTTGCCGCTATCAAGGAACAAAACGGTGCTGCTATGTCGCTGGGCAGAGTGGCGACCTTCTTTGACATCTACATCGAGCGTGATATTGCCAACGGTGCTTTAACCGAGCAAGGTGCACAGGAGCTGATGGACGATTTCGTAATGAAATTGCGTATTGCCCGTCATCTGCGCACACCCGAATACAACGAACTGTTCGGCGGTGATCCGATGTGGATCACCGAAGCGGTCGGCGGCATGGGTAAAGACGGACGCACCTTGGTTTCCAAGAGCAGTTTCCGTATGCTCAACACGTTATATACGTTAGGCCCCTCCCCCGAACCCAACCTGACCGTTTTATGGTCTGCTGCTCTCCCCGACGGCTTCAAACGGTTCTGTGCGAAGGTATCGGCAGACACCGACTCCATTCAGTACGAAAATGACGACCTGATGCGTCCGTTGCACGGCGATGACTATGCTATTGCCTGCTGCGTTTCCGCCATGGAAATCGGCAAGCAGATGCAATTCTTCGGCGCACGTTGCAATCTCGCTAAATTGCTGTTAATCGCATTAAACGGCGGTTTTGATACCACCAGCGGTATGCATATCGGTCCGCAGATGCCGGTTATGGAGGGAGACACCCTCGACTTTGATGCGGTAATGGAAAGATATGATGTATACATTGCGTGGCTCAGCCGCCTGTATGTCAATACAATGAATCTTATCCACTACATGCACGACAAGTACGCCTATGAAAAGATTCAGATGGCACTGCACGATACGGCAGTAGAACGGTTAATGGCGTTCGGCATCGCAGGTCTTTCGGTAGTTACCGACTCCCTAAGCGCCATCAAGTTCGCCAAAGTAAAGCCCATTAAAGATGAGCTCGGTTACATTGTGAATTTCGAGACCGAGGGCAGCTTCCCGACATACGGCAATGATGATGACCATGTAGACAGCATTGCGCAGGATTTGACCCACCGCGTCATCACCGAGTTACGCAAAACACCTACCTACCGCAATGCCATTCACACTTTGTCGGTGCTCACCATCACCTCCAACGTGATGTACGGCAAGCACACAGGTGCAACCCCCGACGGCAGAGCCGCAGGCGCACCCTTTGCACCCGGTGCCAACCCCATGCATAACCGTGAAGAAAACGGTGCTTTGGCATCCTTAAACTCGGTAGCAAAGCTGCGTTACGAGGATTGCCGTGACGGCATTTCCAACACCTTCTCCATCACTCCCGATGCACTTGGTAAGACGGAAGAAGAACGCATCGGCAACCTGGTTGCTATCTTAGACGGTTATTTTGCCAAGAAAGCCCATCATATCAATATTAATGTGCTTAACCGTGAAACGCTTATCAAAGCGTACGAAAACCCCGAAGACTATCCCAATCTCACCATTCGTGTTTCGGGCTATGCGGTAAACTTTAACAAGCTCTCCCGTGAGCAACAGAGAGAGGTTATCAGCCGCACCTTCCATCAGACGATATGAGTAAGGGATACGTTCACTCCATACAGAGTTTAGGCACAGTAGACGGACCGGGTGTACGCTTTGTGGTATTTGTGCAAGGTTGTCATCTGCGGTGCAAGTGCTGTCACAACCCTGACACATGGAGCACAAGCGGCGGCACGGGCTATACCGCTGCGGAAATTGTAGAAAAAGCAAAACGGTATCGGGAATATTTCGGAGAAAACGGCGGCATCACCTTATCAGGTGGCGAGCCGCTCTTACAACCCGATTTTGTGAAAGAGGTTTTTGTGCTGTGTCACGAAGCAGATATCAACACGTGTCTGGATACGGCAAGCGTACCGCTGACCAAAAAGGTGAAGGCGGCACTGAAAGAAACCGACCGTGTACTGCTTGACTACAAATACACCACCGATGAACAGTATCGTGAAAATGTAGGTTGCAGTATTGATACTGTCAATGCGTTTTTGGCTTATCTTAACGATCATCATATCCCCGTCACATTACGGCAGGTAGTCATTCCTACCGTCAACGACACAGAAGAAAACATGTTACGGTTAAAGGCCGTAGTTGACGCACATCCGTGCATTGACAAGGTGGAATTGTTGCCGTTCAAGAAGATTTGTCAGGTGAAATACGACGATATGGGGATCCCTTTCCCTTTTGGCGATAAGCCGACACCAACCGCAGAACAAATGCAAGCATTACAGCAATATTTCAACAACCATTGATGAAAACAAAAAACATGGTGTGAAGTATCCATACTTTACATCGTGTTTTTTGTTCTGCGTATCGTTTTATATCGTTATCCTCATCCGGCACCGTCATAATCATATACAACCGTTGCATATGGGCTTTAACAGTTTCAGCTATTACAGCAAAAAGTTCAAAAAATATACTCATACGACACCGAGTCAATATCGGGAAAAACAGCAAAAAAACACGGCATATGCCGTGTTTTTGTGTTTTATATGTTCGGTGCAATGCTGTTAAACATATTGCCGCCTTTTTTGATTACAAAATCCGTTATCCTCTCAAAAGAATCCGACCCATTGCCGTCAGGGGTAAAGCCGCCGTTTGGCCTTTGCCCACCGTTTGGTCGCTCGGGTGGTTGTTCACCTTCAAACCCTTCAGGCGGCTCTTTACCTTCAAACCCTTCGGGCTTTTCCAATCCCTCAGGCGGCTCTTTGCCTTCAAACCCTTCGGGCTTTTCCATATTCTCGGGCGGTTCACCGTCAGGGCGCATACCTCCGCCAAATCCCATATTACCACCACTTGTGCCACCCAACTGTTGCCCTTTGCTCCACAGAGTATAGGTACCTTCCTTTAAGTCGGGACTGCTATAAATAAAAAGCGAATAGTCGTTTTGCGGTGTAACCTCTAATACCTCTTTCCCGCTATTGTTCTTCAGACATACAGTATCGGTGCCACTTTGCTTTTGCTCAAAAGAAAACACCGCATAGGTCTGTCCGCCGTCTTCGATACGGTCCAGCATACCACCTGCCGCTATTACCGTGCCGCCATTGATATGAATACCCATATCCGAGTCGATACCTGCATCTGCACTTTCAGAGCACGCAGCCGTTTTTACCGTGCCACCATTTATCACCAACCAACCGTTTGAGTCAATGCCGTCGCCTTCACCCGTTTCGCCGGTTACTTGAATATTCAACACACCGCCGTTCACCGTCGTGACCGAAACGCCGTCCTCGTTGGTGTTAATACCGTCATTTCCAGAGAAAATATAGATATTACCGCCATTCACAGTCAGATGCCGCTCGCTGTCGAGGCCTTCGTTGGCCGCTTTGATGGTAAGAGTACCATTCCCCTTCTTCCCACCATCCACGTTCATAGACATTTTAGAATAGAAAGCTCCGTCATATTTGTGCAGCTTCTTGGCATCCTCCACTTCGGTGCCATCAGCATTCAGCACCACGCTATCGGGCTTATACATCTTTGCTACATACGCACCGTTTACCGTATTTTCACTACCATCGGCAATGATCACATTCGCACCCGCTGCAGTAGTAATCACATCTTTAGATGCCGTTTTGGCAACATCACACTCATATACGTTATAAAAAATAATAGCCGGTGCCACTTCGCAGGTAATATCCACACCGTCCAGAATCAAGGTCACAACCGCCTCGGGATTCTCCTTCGCTTCCTCCCCAAGATCTATCGCAACCTGTCCTTTAGACAACGTACCCGACAGACGATAGGTGCCGGCTTTGGTGATGTGCAAAACCGTATGTGCAGCCGCTTCTTCTATGCTGTGTGCATCCTCTGCCGAACCTTCACCATAAGTAAAATCTTTGCCTTCTTCGTAATAGACAATATCGTTTGCGATATAAACACCGCCTTGCGACTGCGTACTGACCGTCACACCGTCTGCCGTTACTGTCGTGTCTTGCAGCAGAATATCCACTGTCTCGACCGATTGACCTTTTTCACCGCATGCCGTCAACACAAGCATAAAAGCCAAGATAACGGCAAACACCTTTGCGAAAGTCATACTATCACTCCTTTTAACAGTATCGTAGCACACGCTATGTGCAAGTTAATAAATAAATTGTAAATGTTTGATTACGTTTTAGTGGCTGTCCGTTTTTCTGTCGTACCATATATCTCTCTGGCAATGTGTATAAACTCGGCAACCGCAGGACTGTTATATTTCTTCGTCTTATGTGCGATATATAATGTGCGTTTTGCGTGTGAACCATCCAGCTTATAAAACAATAGGTTTTCGTACCTTGCCGCCGCACGCACCAATGTGTCGGTGGTAAAGGTAAGGCCCATACCCGAGCCCGCAATGTTATACGCCGTCATTAACTGGTCGACGCTGATGATTGATTGCGGCACAAATCCGTAATCCGAACAAATACCCAAGCTATTCTTGTACATATTATTTTTCGGCTTTAACAGAATATAGCTTTCATCCTTAAAAAGTCCCAAATCCACGCACGGTGTAGTTTCTTGCAGATGCCTGCCATCCACAACATCTGCAGCGGTAAGTGCTATACTTTTCAGTCCTGCGTTTAGCCGATGCTCTCGGGGAACACACAACAAAATATGCTCCTCCTTCAGCGGATAAGAAACAATTTTATTGCTGTCAAAGTCAAAATCCATCATTACTTCTATTTCTTCCGAAAGCAGCTTTTCCTGCAGCTCGGCAGAATTGTTTTCCAGCAGCGCTATATTGATTTTAGGGTACTTTTTAGAAAATTCCATAATAATTTTAGGCAGAATAAAGGAAGAAATAAAAGCGGCACCGCCCACCTTAATCTTTCCCGCCATCAATGAGGTGACGTTATTGATACCATCCCTGAGATTTTGCTTGACACGGTACATATCCTCTACCGCCGCAATATACATCTGTCCCAAATCCGTCAGCGAAACCGGCGTCGTTCCACGGTTGAAAATCTTAAAGCCAAGCTCCTCTTCCGCTTTCTTGATAATAGCACTGAGTGCGGGCTGAGAAACAAACAGCTTTTGCGCCGCTACGGTAAAGCTTTTCTCCTCGTACACCTTATAAACATAATCTGCGTATTTGAACATAGCGCCTCCTACATAAGTAAAATTATATGGGCAACATACCAATATATATATTTGATTATATCACACCTTTCTGCTATAATCAATACAGTAAATGAAGAAGGTGATAAAATGCGCATATATGCAGACATAATCGACCATATAAATTCGGATATCCGAGGGAAAAACTTTTATACTGCGCTGGAGCTTGAAAGAAACGGCGAAAAGATATTAAAGTTAAATACAGGCAACCCTGCCACCTTCGGTTTCGGAATGCCGGAAAGTGTAAGAAAAGCATTGGTGGAAAAAATGGATACAGCCGTGGGCTATTGTGACGTCAGAGGTATGATTCCTGCCAGAAATGCTATTTTTGAATACCACCGTGCAAAAGGTATCAACCATTTCTCGATAGACGATATTTTTATCGGTAACGGTATCAGCGAAATCGCTGCAATGGTCGCTACGGCACTGTTTAACCCAGGTGATGAGGTGCTTGTTCCCCAACCGTGTTACTCGCTTTGGACAAACGAGGTTGTTTTACAAAAAGCGGTACCCGTTTTTTACAAATGTGACGAAACAAACGGTTGGAATCCCGATTCCGAACACATCAAAAGCGTTATTACCCCCAAAACCAAAGCTATCGTTGTCATAAACCCCAACAACCCCACAGGTGCCTTATACGCCAACGAAACGCTGCTCGAAATTGCAGAAATCGCCCGTCAGAATAACCTTATCGTGCTCTCCGACGAGATTTATGATCGCCTTGTTTTCGACGGCAAACAGCACACCACCTTTGCAAGTCTTGCTGAGGATGTCACCGTCATTACCATGAACGGCTTGTCGAAATCCCACTGTCTTTGCGGTTTCCGTTGCGGCTGGCTGGTAACCAGCGGTCCTGACGATGCACGAAATCAAATCAGCACCGCTCTGTTAAAGCTGGCTTCTATCCGCTTATCCGCCAACGCTTTGATGCAGACTATTATTCCTACGGCAATTGCTGATACGGCGTATACCGAGAATATGGTGAAGCCCGGTGGCAGACTGTACGAACAGCGCAAGGCAGCCTTTGCAGCATTAGACACGTTAGATTGTCTTTCCTACGTCAAAAACGACGGCGGCTTTTACGTTTTCCCCAAAATCAAGCCCGAATATGTAAAAGAAAGCAAGGACTCCCTTTTCGCAGAAAAGCTGTTGCTTGACAAGCATATTCTGGTGGTTCCCGGCAGCGGCTTTGAATGGAAAGAGCCCGATCATTTCCGTATTGTTATGTTACCTCAAGCAGATGCTCTGCACGAGGCGGTATTACAAATCGGCGACTTTATCAAAAACCAATAAAAAAGTAAAAAGACTCGACCTTCGGTTGAGTCTTTTTTATGGTCGCTTGCATTTTTCAAAAAAGAGAGTATAATAGTGTATGAATATATATGTTATCTCTTTTGATAGCATATAAAAGCAGAGTTGCTGAACGATACCCATGTTAACACGGGAGGAAGAAATATGAACTTTGACGTAATTATTATCGGTGCAGGTCCCGGCGGTATTTTTGCTGCCTATGAGCTGATGCAGCGCAACCCCGAACTTAAGGTGGCTGTTTTTGAGGCAGGACATGCACTGTCCGATCGCCACTGCCCTATTGACGGTGAAAAGATTAAAAGCTGTGTTGGCTGCAAATCCTGTTCTATTATGAGCGGCTTCGGCGGTGCAGGTGCTTTTTCCGACGGCAAATACAATATTACCAATAATTTCGGCGGTACTCTCTACCAATACATCGGCAAGAAAAAAGCCCTGGATTTAATGCACTATGTAGATGAGATCAATCTGAAATACGGCGGTGAAGGAACGAAGCTGTATTCCACAGCCGGCTCTCACTTTAAAACCCTTTGCATACAAAATGACCTGCATCTCCTGGATGCGTCTGTCCGTCATCTGGGAACGGATATCAACTACGTGGTGCTTGAAAATCTGTATACACACCTGCAGGACAAGGTGCAATTTTTCTTTGATACACCGGTTGTGTCCATCTCCACAAGGCAAGACGGCTATGAGGTCATTTGCAAGGATGCTGCCTACCACTGTACCAACTGCATCATCTCGGTTGGCCGCAGCGGCAGCAAATGGATGGAGACCGTATGCCGTGATTTAGAGATTCCCACAAGCTCCAACCGTGTGGATATTGGCGTACGTGTAGAACTGCCTGCAGCAGTTTTCGCCCACCTGACCGACGAACTCTACGAAAGCAAAATTGTATACTGTACCGAAAAATACGGTGACAAAGTACGTACCTTCTGTATGAATCCCAAGGGTGCAGTGGTTAACGAGAACACGAACGGCATCATCACTGTTAACGGTCACAGCTACGAGGATCCGGCAAGACAAACCGAAAACACAAACTTTGCTCTACTGGTTGCCAAGCACTTTTCCGAACCTTTCAAGGATTCCAACGGTTACGGTGAGTCCATTGCCCGCTTAAGTAATATGTTGGGTGGCGGTGTTATCGTTCAACGCTTTGGCGATTTGATTCGTGGTCGCCGATCTACCCCCAACCGCATTGAAGAATCTTTCATCACCCCCACTCTGAATGCAACACCCGGTGATTTGAGTCTTGTCCTGCCCAAGCGGATTCTCGACGGCATTATTGAGATGATTTATGCATTGGACAAAGTTGCCCCCGGCACTGCCAATGATGATACCTTGCTCTATGGTGTGGAGGTCAAGTTCTACAACATGGAAGTAGAGGTGAATGAAAGATTGGAATCCCGCTATCCCGGTCTGTATATCATCGGTGACGGCAGTGGTATCACCCACTCCCTGTCCCATGCCTCTGCCAGCGGTGTACACGTTGCACGCTGTATTTCCGAATAACCAAAAAGGACCGCATTCCCGTTGGAAATGCGGTCCTTTTTTCTTAAGAGACTCGGTAAACTTTTTGAGGTAGGCAAGCCCTTCTACGTTAAAAGAATGTTGCAACCCAATAAATCAACCCATACACCACACTTGCCACCGTGCCGTAGACAATCACAGGTCCTGCGACGGTGAACATCTTCGCCGCCATACCGAGTACCAAGCCCTCTGCTGCTGTCAATGTAGGACACAGCAAATTGGCAAATATTTTCAAATCGCTTGACAAACTCGAATTTCTTCCTTACAATTATATTTAGAACATATGTTCTTTTGCTTGTTCTGTACTTTTTTGTAAAACATGATATAATTGAAAGGAGAAAATATATTTGAGTTTAGAAATAGCCATTATGACAGCGGCGATAAACGGAGATGTGTTATCTCCGCAAATCTCAGCCAGCACAAAATATAAGCACTGGGTTAGCGTTGAAGATTTAAAGCGATGCATTACGTGTGCTGAAAATCACGGAAAGATCTGGTTACTTTCAGATATTCCAAAGCCCGAGCCGCCCATACACCCAAATTGTCGCTGCAGCATTGAAATAATGCAATCCATTAAAGCAGGGACTGCAACCATTAACGGTATTGATGGCGCTGATTGGACGTTAAAGCATGACGGAGTGTTACCAAACGATTACATCACACTCAAAGGATTGAAAACTCTTGGTTGGAGGAAAGGCAAAACAGTTTCAAGTATCGTGACCGGCAAACTTTTAACCAAAGGTGTTTACAAAAATAAAAACGGACATCTACCTCAAACGCCAAGACGCATCTGGTATGAAGCTGATATTAATTATATCACCGGAAAGCGAAATAGTCAGCGCATCTTATGGTCAAATGACGGGTTGATATTCGTTACATACGATCCTATGAAACTTTTTATGAAATCTCTTGAATAAAAGGAGCGAACCAACGTGAAAAAAGCAACCGTAGATTTAACAGACTGCAAATACGTTGCAGAATTGCATCAGCGATTTCAGGATGCATTGGATTTTCCAGACTATTACGGCAAAAATTTAGATGCGTTTTGGGATTGTATCAGTTTTGATTGCGATGTGGATTTTGTGACAATTGTCGGAAGCAAAACTTTGCCCAGCGACTTGAAACCAACAATGCAAGAAATCATCCTTTTGTTAGAAGAAAATAAACAAGAATGGGCAAATACCGATTGTCCGTTTGATTACGAAATCGCAAGTTAAGATTTATAGGAAAGGACACGGCAGGAAATTCTGCCGTGTCCTTTGTTTTATATCATCTGCACAATCCAATAAATCAACCCATACACCACACTTGCCACCGTGCCGTAGACAATCACAGGTCCTGCGACGGTGAACATCTTCGCCGCCATACCGAGTACCAAGCCCTCGCTCTTAAACTCAATGGCAGGAGAAGCAACAGCATTAGCAAACCCTGTGATAGGCACGATAGTACCTGCACCTGCGTGTTTGGCAATGTCATCATACACACCGATTGCCGTTAATAATACGCTCAGGAAAATCAATGCCACACAGCAGGTAAGCCGTGACAACTCCTCAGAAAGCTCCAGCTTCCCTGCCAATTGAAAAACCACCTCACCAAGTGTGCAAATCGCACCGCCTATCAAAAACGCCCAAATACAGTTTTTCACACTCGGGGATTTCGGCGCTGTCACCTTTTGCAGTTGCTTATACTCCTGCTGACTCATCTGCATCACACATTCACCCTTTCGGCGTGTAGTGTATACAAAAAAAGACGGCTTATTCGCCGTCTTTCATTTTTTGTAAAATTATATGTACACCGAAGCCCATCAGATTGCCTGCCAGAGCGATACCGCCATAAATCAGTGCTGCCACCCACGTATTAGAGGTGAAAAAGACGAGCAAGGTCGGGAGAAACAGCACTGCCGCCGCTACCGCATAAACAGAGCAAAAACCGTGTTTGATGCCGAGAAAGACGCTGCTCACATATTGATACAGCGGAAAAGCAAAATAGAGAAGCCCCGAGGTCATAAAGGCATTTCTGCTCGCCTCGTCCATACCCAAGCCGACTATCGGTAGCAGATAATACACACCGAGCATCACGCCACACAACACTAAAATCGTACGAATTCTTTTACGTTTTGCTTCCATATTGTTTCTCCTTTTTCATCAACACGATACTGCCAACCGTTAACAGCAACGGAAATACGGTTGCCAACAGCACGCCTAATTTCAAGCTTTCATCGGTAGAATACGAAAACCTTTCGGCAATGCCTGACACCAGCCCTGTCACCCACGGACCGAGCGAGCAACCGCCGTCACCGCAGAATGCCAATATACTGAACATCAAGGTGCCGCCTTTGGGAAACCATTTTTCCGCCCTACTCACCGTACCCGGCCACATCAGACCGACACCAAAGCCGCACAAGCCGCAGCTTAACAGCGATACCCACGGTGAGGGTGACAATGCCACCAGCAAATATGCCACTATGGAGATAATACCACACGCAAACAAACCGTAGGTTACGTTGATTTTTTCACCGAATATGCCGTAGAGGATACGGCAAAGTCCCATCATAACCGCAAACAGGCACGGCCCGAGCAGGTCACCTGCGGTTTTGGAAATACCAAGTGCGGTTTCCGCAAATAAGCTCGCCCATTGGGAGATTGCCATCTCG
This sequence comes from Acutalibacteraceae bacterium, assembly GCA_045594105.1. Taxonomy (GTDB): domain Bacteria; phylum Bacillota; class Clostridia; order Oscillospirales; family Acutalibacteraceae; genus URNF01. The sequence continues at coordinate 11,427 of JAZNXY010000073.1, forward strand.
GTTGCACCCGCCGCTACCATACACACCATAATCCACGGGAAAACGCCTGTACACAGTTCCTTAAAACCACTGCTTTCCTCTTCGCTCACCATTTCTGCAAACGGTGCTTTCATATACAGGAAGGCATTTAACAGCGGCGGCACCGCCCACGCAAGCGGAATATAATACCACGCACCGTCACCGATAAGCAGCAATGCCACAGTAGTCACCACGACGGTCAGCACCTGCCCCAAGCAAAAGAAAAAGTGCAGAAAGTTGAGTTTCACATCGGCAGGCTTGCCGGGCAATGCACTGATGATAGGACTGGTGGTCACTTCGATAATACCGCTGCCGAACGCATACAGTGAAATCGCAATACCGAGTGCAACCGCCGTATTGGACATAACGTGCGGCAATGTACCCAACAGCACAAGACCGCCCGCCGCCAAAAGATAGGATGCCACCGTCATCGTACGGTAACCAAACGCACGTACAAGCTTTATAGACAGCAAATCCATAACCCACTGTGCCGCAAAGTTTAAGAATATCAAATTACCTATTGTGATGGTAGATACTTTGTACTGCTCCTGGAATATCACAAAAAGAAGCGGTGCCAACGTATTGACAATCCCTTGTATGATATAGCCGAAATAGCATGCAAAATAGGTTCTTCTATAGGGGTTTTTCATGTTTTCACCTTCTACCCTGCTATTTTACAAGAAAAAGGCGAAAAAGTAAAGCACTAATGCTTCTTTTTACGATGTAAAATGCACAAGGTCACAATCGGCACGAGGGAAAGCAGCAATACCATTACCACATCTCCGTAAGCACCGACAGAAGCGGCAATTTTCTCCCAAGAGTTACCGGCAAGTGAGCCGAGATACACAAGGGCTGTGTTCCACACAAAGGAGCCGACCGTTGTCAGCAAAAAGAAGGGCAAAAACGGCATTTTTGCCATGCCGGCAGGAATGGAGATCACACTCCGCACGATAGGTACGCACCTACAAAGAAGCACCGCAGCCGCACCCTTTTTTTCAAACCATTCCATAGCACTTTCTACATCTGCACGCTTGAAATGCAGTATTTTCCCTACTTTTCCATCCAGCAAGGTCATCACCTTGTCAGCACCAAGCAGACGTCCGACACCATATAACACCAATGCACCAAGCAGCGACCCAACGGTAGATGCCAATATAACAAACCACAGTTGCATATCGGTACAGGTGGTCAAAAAGCCACCGAAGGTTAAAATGACTTCAGATGGTATCGGTGGAAAAATATTTTCCACCGCAATCAAAAACACGATACCGCTGTATCCCCACTCGTTCATTACCGCAATGATCCATTCACGCACCTTGTATCTCCCCTTTTCATTGTAGGGTATGAAAAGGAAAAGAAAAAAAGACCAAAGGCGCTATACGCCTTTGGTCACTTTGATGCTATGTAATGCTACTTTACCGTTTTGCAGGACAAAATGCATAGCGTGTCGCTTCGCAGGAATATACTGTGCGGTTTGTATTTCTTTGCCGTTTACCGTTAAGGTGGCGATACCTTTTTGCGCGTCCGCAATCAAAACAACGCGAAATGCGCCTGTTTCCTGCGG
>JAZNXY010000074.1:0-1973 GCA_045594105.1 Acutalibacteraceae bacterium
TTTGGGATGCACAACGATGCATTTCGCACCTAAAATAGAAGCGATTTCCATACTGCGTACAATGGTTTCAAACCGCCATTCATCCTTGTCGTCCCCCTGTGAAGAAGCAAACGGTGCATGCGCCTGGTTACACGGCAGACCGATGCTGTCGGCAAAACTGCGCATTTCTTCTGCGCGTTCACGGTAATTCTCTTTGTTCAGCGGACAATTTTCCGCGTCGGTAAACATTTGGAACAGGGACATATCGTATGCATCGTATCCCGCGTTTTTGAGGATGGTTACCGCTTTTTCAAAGCCAAACATTTTCAATAAATCTTCGGTCTGGGTAGACAACAACATAAAGGTCACTTCCTTACACAGTATATTCTCATTATAGGAGACAAGCGGTGTAAATGCAAGGTTTTTTCTTGCTTTTGCGGGAAGAATATGGTAAAGTGAGGTAGAGTGAGGTGTGCCATGAAAACGAATACATTGAAAACCGCACTGCAGGTGTTTGTGACCTTTTTCAAAATCGGTGCTTTTACCTTCGGCGGCGGGTATGCGATGATTCCGCTGATTGAGCGTGAAGCATCCGAGAAAAATAAATGGGTAACCAAAGACGACATCTTAAATATTATCGCCATAGCGGAATCCACCCCGGGGCCTATAGCCATTAACTCCGCTACCTTTGTGGGCTATCGTGCCTGTGGTGTGTTGGGCTCTGCGGCGGCAACCCTGGGCGTGGTGCTGCCGTCCTTCATCATCATTTCGACCATCGCATTTTTGCTTGGCGAGTTCGGTGATTTGAAAGCGGTGCAGTATGCCTTTTTCGGTATCCGTGCAGGTGTTTTGGCGTTGGTGCTTAAAGCGTTATGGTCTATGTTCCAGAAAAACACCAAAAACCCCTTCGCATACGGCGTGATGATTGCCGCATTTTTGTCGGTGGCCTTTTTGGATTTAGGCATTCTCCCCGTGATTATTTGCTGTGCGGCAGCCGGCGTGATTGCGTCTGTCATTGAGCGCAGGAAGGGGGAGAAACAATGATTTTTCTTATCCTGTTTCTGACCTTCTTCAAAATCGGTGCCATCACCTTCGGCGGCGGCTATGCGATGCTGCCGATGGTACAGGAAGAGGTGGCGAAAAAGGACTGGATGACCGCAGCTCAGCTTATCGACTTTGTGGCAGTGAGCGAATCCACTCCCGGTCCCTTTGCGGTAAATATTGCAACCTTCACAGGTGCTGAAAACGGCGGCTTGTTCGGTGCGGCTTGCGCCACGCTCGGTGTGGTGCTGCCGTCCTTTATCATCATTTTGATTGTCGCCCGCATTTACGACAGATTTTGCAGCAGTAACCTTGTAAAAGGCATGATGAAGGGCTTAAAACCCGCTGTTGTGGGTCTTATCGGTGCGGCACTGGTATCGATGTGTCAAACGGTACTGTTTGAGGGCGGTCTTACCTCGTTTAACGACATAAAACTGTATATTTCACTCGGCATTTTTGCCGTGATGAGTGTTTTGGCGTTCAAAAAAGCACACCCGATTTTAATTGTGTGTTTGTCCGCCGCCATCGGCATCGGTTGCGGTTATCTGTTGGGATTTTAAGGAGATGTTTGTATGATTTATAACGGCATTGAAATACACGGTGCATCGTGGGTAGAACAAACCGAAAACGGTGTCGTTCCTCGCCGCTATCCTGCTAAAGTTCGCGAAGCGCTGGACGAAATCGGCAAAAACTCCGCTTTAAACCTGTGCGGTATGGAACTGCGGTTTGTGCCGGAAGGAGAGGTAAAGATTATCTTGTCCACCGTCGGCGAAAAAGCGTTTAACCGAGCACAGCTTTACTACGGCAGTACCCAGGCGGGCTGGGAAACCGGTGAGGTTAAAATCAACGGCACCCCCCGTGAAATCACCTTCCTTCCGTCCGTCTGCACGCACCGACTTGTTAGGCAAAGCGGCACAGGCGTGTAATCATCCGTTTAAGCCGACCGTTTTGCG
>JAZNXY010000075.1:0-12493 GCA_045594105.1 Acutalibacteraceae bacterium
AAGGGACTTTGTGATTATGCGGTTTCCCATATAACCTGCGGATGCTTGTGTGTAAAGTATTCCAATGCTTCGTATGCACGAGTGCGGGATATGTTGTACTGTGCAGGAGCGGTGTACAATTTCTTATGTATACGGTACTGCAGCGTATCTCCCACATAAGTGCATTCGCATGCATAGTACGTGTTATTGGAAAGCTTGTGTAACAGATACGTTTCGGCGGATTCAGCCACCTGTGTATCGCTGTCTTTTGTAAGCGCCACCAAATACGGTACGCCTTCGCTACCCATATCGTCAATGGTAGAAAGGTCAATGGTTTCCAATCTACCGCTTTTGTAGGCGGTGTAATTGTACGATGCTACGATATGGTTGAGGTTGGCAATGCCGAGGGTAGCTATCAGTATGCCTGCTGTGACAAGCGATATTTTTAATACATTTACTTTCGGAATGTACAATCGCAGAATAATGGCGATAAACATAACCGCCAACAGCACCGTAAAGGTGCCCGTGCCTATACGCAGAACGGTCATACCCAGCTCTCCGATGTACAGTATCATTTTGGACAGTGCTGTGGCAATAATCATGAGTGTAAACACAGAGATAAAGGTGCAAAGAACACGTACAGCAATAGGTGGTTTGTCATGTTGCTTTCTGGATAACAGTAATACGGCAAAAATAATGGCGGCATTGATAGCGGCAACCGCACACATTTCGAAAAAGCCGCGCCGTGCATAAGCGGCAAGGGTAAAATCGTACCCTTGCGGCAAAAGACCGTCAAAAGCGCTGAAAAAGTAGGCAAGCTGCGAGAACACGTACGCAAGATAGCACACCGACAGTACTGACAGGAAGGATAGCAGTGCGGTGGTGTCTACGCCTTTGGCGGCGGTGGCTGTGGGACGAGGCAGCGGGCGCTTTTGCACCGATACGCAGTAAGCGGCGGTGGGTAGTGCGATAAGCACGCCGACGACTGTTTTCCATAAAAGGGACAGCAGATCCTGCTTGACCAGATTGGCAAGACCGTCAAATGCTTTGTCTGCACGTACCAGCAAGGGTACTACCACCAACAGCACGGGTATAGCGGCGAGAATGCCGAGAAGGATTTTGCCGACAGCATTGCGTTTTGTGCCGTTGCCTGCGAACAGGGAACGTACGGTGGTGGGGATGTGCGGCAGTGCGAGACGTGCCACAGGTGCGAACATCGTGCCTAACACCCCTAAATCACCGTCGGCGGCGTTGCCGGTTACTGTACCGCACCAGGCGAGTGCTAACAGGATGCTGACAACACATCCGAAAAAGCGGATGGTACTGCCGGTCGTAACGGTGAAAATACAGGATACGGCTACCGTCAAAACCGCACAAGCTACAGAAAACACGGTCGGTTTTACGTTCTTTTTACAGATGTATAGGTTGCCTATGGTGAACAGCAGAATGAAGCTTACCGTCCAACCCAGCATAAACCCGCCGAAAATGCCGAAAGCAGATACCAATATCGCTGCTGCGGTCAGCAGGCAGATGAAAACAGTGTCTCGCCTTTCGAGTGTAAAGTATTCCTTCGGTGGTGAGGTGTAAACAGGTGTATTTGTCGCTTGCATACATGCCACTCCTTCCTTTGTGGCATCATCATACACCAAACCGCAGTATCTGTCAACAAAAATTATTGAAAAACGATAATTTTTTATTTTTCGCCGAATATTATCATGGGGATATGCCATACTACATATCATAAGGAGTGGTAGTATGGCGGTTATTGAGATGCAGGGTGTCCGCAAGGTATATGTGACAGGGGAAAACAGGGTAGAAGCATTAAAAGACGTGAGCTTGACGGTGGAAAAGGGGGAGTTTACCGCCATTATCGGACGGTCAGGGTCGGGAAAATCCACCTTGATGAATATTTTGGGTTGCCTCGATCTGCCTACAGCGGGCAAATATCTGTTAAACGGGGAAGATGTCGGTGCGGCAGATGCCAAACGGTTGTCAGCGATACGCAACCGCCATATAGGGTTTGTATTTCAGAGCTTTCATTTGCTGCCCACCCTGACGGCACTCGAAAATGTGGAAATGCCGCTGATTTACGCAGGGCTCAGTAAGAGCGAACGGCGGGCGAGGGCGAAGGAGATGCTTTCCCGTGTAGGGCTTGCGGACCGTATGCAGCATTACCCGAAGGAGCTGTCCGGCGGTCAGCAGCAGCGTGTTGCGGTGGCACGTGCGGTAGCAGGTGCACCACCGCTGATTTTAGCGGATGAACCGACAGGCAATCTTGACGAAGGGTCGGGAAGGGATATTATGGCCTTGTTGCGTGAGCTGCATAAAAGCGGCACCACTGTACTGTTAATCACCCACGACCCGCAGATTGCAAAAGAAGCACAGCGGTGTGTGGAAATGCAGGATGGACGACTGATTTTTTCAAAAAATAATTGACAAACCTATATAAAAAGAGTATCCTAAAAAATGAAATTTTTGAAATGCTCTCTTGCAAAAAGAGATGTGAAAAAATTCGTATTCTATTTTAGGAGTGGTCTTAAATGAGTCTGAAAAACCAATACCTTATCGACTTAATGGAAACGGTAAAAAAACGCAATCCCGGTGAAGCGGAGTTTCATCAGGCGGTGCTGGAGGTTCTGGAGTCTTTGGAACCTGTTATCGAACAGCGCCCCGATTTCATTGAAAAAGGCGTTATGGAAGCTATCGTTGAGCCCGAACGCATTATTAAATTCCGTGTGCCGTGGGTTGACGATAACGGCAAGGTGCAGGTAAACCGTGGTTACCGCATCCAGTTTAACTCGGCTATCGGTCCGTATAAGGGCGGTCTGCGTTTTCATCCGACTGTAACCGAAAGTGTTATTAAGTTCCTCGGTTTCGAGCAGACCTTCAAAAACTCCCTCACCGGTTTGCCTATGGGCGGCGGTAAGGGCGGTGCCGACTTTGATCCGCAGGGCAAATCGGATATGGAGGTTATGCGTTTCTGCCAGAGCTTTATGACCGAGCTTTCCAAATATATCGGTCCCGACACCGACGTGCCGGCAGGTGATATCGGCGTTGGTGCGAGAGAAATCGGCTATATGTTCGGTCAGTACAAACGCCTGCGTGACGAATTTACGGGTGTTCTCACCGGCAAAGGCCGCAGCTACGGCGGTTCTCTCATCCGTCCCGAAGCTACCGGCTTCGGTGCTACCTACTACACCGTGGAAATGCTCAAAACCTATGGTGAGGACATCAAAGGCAAAACCTTTGCGGTTTCCGGCTTCGGTAACGTTGCCTGGGGCGCTGTGAAGAAGATTACCGAGCTTGGCGGTAAAGTGGTCGCCATCTCCGGCCCTGACGGCTATGTCTATGATAAAGACGGTGTTTCCACCGACGAAAAAATCGACTATATGCTGGAAATGCGTGCTTCCTGCCGCAACAAGGTGCAAGACTACGCGGATAAGTTCGGCGTACGGTTCTTTGCAGGCAAAAAGCCGTGGGGCGAAAAGGTTGACGTTGTGATGCCTTGCGCTACCCAGAACGAAGTAAACCTCGAAGATGCAAAAAACATTGTTGCGAACGGCGTGAAATACTACGTTGAGGTTTCCAATATGCCCACAACCGCTGATGCGGTAGCATACCTCAAAGAAAACGGCGTTATCGTCGCACCGTCCAAAGCGGTTAACGCAGGCGGCGTTGCGGTTTCGGGTCTGGAAATGAGCCAGAACTCCATGCGCTACAGCTGGACTGCCGAAGAGGTTGATGCGAAGCTGCAGCAGATTATGAAGGGTATCTATGAAGCTTCCGTTTCCGCTGCGAAGGAATACGGTATGGAAGGTGACCTTATCGCAGGTGCCAACATCGCCGGCTTCCTGAAGGTTGCGGATGCCATGATGGCATACGGTGTGGTGTAAACAGTAAATAAAAATAACCGTTCACACGACGTGAACGGTTATTTTTTTGCCTTGCTTTTGGCAGATGTCAATCACATATTTTGTGCCTTTGGAAACACCGTCCCAAAAGGCAACTACCGTATCGGCATATGCGACAATTTCCAAATTTCTTTTCAGCGGTGCGCTTCTCCCGTATTTGTGATATTCGGGCAGGAATTCTTTGAGCGGGAGATTGTTCTTTTTGGCGTATTCTCGCGCTTGTGTGTCAATGCCTTTTGCACCTCCTGAAACGATTTCGGAAATGCCAATAGGCAGATATTCCCCTAAATCATTTACCTGCAACGTACGGGAGCCGATAATTGCCACTTTCAAAAAAACACCTTCTATGCGTCATAATGGCGTCATTATACCACCATTTTCGTTTTGACGCAATATTTCCACTATAATTTAGTCAAAATAACGTAAAAAACGGTGGAATGAGGTGTAGAGATGGAGGAAAAATTGGTACGGTATACATTACGGGTAGACCGTCAGTTGTTTCAAAAGTTCCGTTACGTGGCGGAATCGGAAGGGCGTTCTGCCAATAAAGAGATCGAACAGTTTTTAAAGAGACATGTTGCCGCCTACGAGCGTGAACACGGAGAGATTGTTATAGACGAGTAAAAAGGTAAAGCTGTGACCCATATACCGAAAACCACGCGATAGTCGCGTGGCGCATAACAGCATTAGCAGCGGTTGCTTTTATTTCGGGCGACCGATGGTCGCCCCTACGATACCATTTGTTGTGTGTATGTAGGGCGGGGCCTTGGTCCTGCCGTTCCACGCGTCGCTGTAATACCACTAAAGGGAAGGAGCAAGCCCCTTCCCTACAAAACCATACAAATTCACATAAAAAGACAAGAGAGAATGTACCACGCATGATACATTCTCTCTATTTTCATTTCTATGACCACCCGCCGTATGCAGGGGGATTTTTATTTCAATATAGCTTTGTGAAACACCTTTTTACCTTTGCGGATTTTGACACCTTCTTTAAGTGCGTCTGCCGAAACGGTAAAGGTGGGGTCGGTAATCTTTTGGTCGTTTATCGAAACACCGCCCTGCTGAATGAGACGTCTTGCTTCGCCGTTGGATGCGGCAAGACCGCACGCAACCATCAGGGAAAGCACGCCGATTTTACCGTCGGCAACCTGTGACGCATCCAATTCGGTTGTCGGCATATTCGCATCATCACCGCCGCCTGCAAACAGGGAACGGGAGGTTTCTCTCGCTTTGTCTGCCTCTTCGTTGCCGTGCACCAGAGCGGTCAGCTCGTATGCGAGGATATCCTTCTTCTCGTTGATGCGGCTGTCATCCCAATCTTCCATTGCCTCGATTTCATCGAGGGGTAAGAAGGTAAGCATTTTCAGGCATTTCATTACGTCAGCGTCCGCTACGTTTCTCCAATACTGGTAGAACTCGAACGGGGAGGTCTTGTTGGGGTCAAGCCATACGGCATTGCCTGCGGTCTTGCCCATTTTATTGCCCTGCGAGTCGGTGAGCAGGGTAATGGTCATGCAGTGTGCATCCTTGCCGAGCTTTTTACGGATGAGCTCGGTGCCGCCGAGCATATTGCTCCATTGGTCGTTACCGCCAAACTGCATATTACAGCCGTAGTGCTGATACAGGTAGTAGAAGTCGTACGACTGCATAATCATATAGTTAAACTCTAAGAAGGAAAGACCCTTTTCCATTCTTTGCTTGTAGCATTCCGCACGCAGCATATTGTTGACCGAGAAGCAGGCGCCAACCTCACGCAGCAGGTCCACATAGTTTAAGGACAACAGCCAATCGGCGTTATTTACCATTTGTGCTTTGCCTTCGCCAAATTCGATAAACCGTTCCATCTGCTTTTTAAAGCAGGCAGCATTGTGGTCAATGTCCTCTTTGGTCAGCATTTTACGCATATCGGTTCTGCCGGACGGGTCACCGATCATGGTGGTGCCGCCGCCAATCAGTGCAAACGGTTTGTTGCCAGCCATCTGCAGACGTTTCATCAAGGTCAAAGCCATAAAGTGACCCGCAGTCAGAGAGTCAGCGGTGCAGTCAAAGCCGATATAGAAGGTAGCTTTGCCGCTGTCAATCATTTCACGGATTTCCTGTTCATTCGTTACCTGTGCAATAAGGCCACGGGCAACCAATTCGTCGTACATTTTCATAAGTTTCCCTCACTCAATTGAGATTTCACACTATTCTAACATGCCTTTACGGTAAATGCAAGCGGCTGAAACGGGGAATTGTTGAAAATCACAAAAAAATCCACGAAAAATGCCTGTTTTTTTACATTTTCACTTGCCAAGTGACGGAAAATTGTGTATAATTACCAAAGAAGACCGTCAAAAGTCTTGCAAATAGTCAAAATGCATAGGAAACATCATATCACGAAGGAGTACTGCTATGTCTAATCGCTTGTTCCAGGGAGTCGTGCACCAGATGCAGGATGCTGTTGATCGCACAATCGGTGTGATTGATGAGACCCTCAATATCATTGCGTGCAGTGATCTCGGCAAAATTGGCACCACCATGTCCTCTATTACCGCGGAAACCTTTTCCGCCCCTGACGCATTTCAGGTGGAGGGGTATACCTTCAAGCCGTTCGGTGCACGTCCGCACGCAGACTATGTGCTGTTTGTGGAGGGCGATGACCGTGAGGCATTGCGCTATGCGGCACTGTTAGCCGTGTCTCTGGAAAACATCAAGCAGTATTATGACGAGAAATATGACCGTGCCAATTTTGTGAAAAATGTCATTATGGACAATATTCTGTCGGGTGACATTTATCTGAAGGCACGAGAGCTGCGTTTTAACGGCGAAGTAGAACGTGTGGTATTGCTGATTCGTGTGGCAGTACCGTCGGATGTTTCGGCATACGACGTCGTACAAAACCTGTTCCCCGATAAGGGCAAGGATTTTGTAATCAACATCAATGAAAACGATATTGCACTGGTAAAAGAAATCCGCAGCGGCATCGAAAGTCGTGACCTGGAAAAGCTTGCTATGTCTATTGTGGACACCCTCTCAAGCGAGTTTTATACCCAGGCGAGTGTCGGCATCGGCACGTCGGTTTCCGGCATCAAAGAGCTGGCCGCCTCCTTCAAGGAAGCACAGATTGCTTTGGAGGTTGGTAAGGTATTTGATACCGAACGCACTATCGTGAGCTACGATAACCTCGGCATTGCACGTCTGATTTACCAGCTGCCGACCACCCTTTGTGAGATGTTCCTGCGTGAGATTTTCAAACGTGGCTCGATTGATTCGCTCGATCCCGAAACCTTGTTTACCATTCAGAAGTTCTTTGAGAACAATCTGAACGTTTCGGAAACCTCCCGCAAGCTGTTCTTGCACCGCAACACGCTGGTGTACCGTCTTGAAAAAATCAAACGTCTGACCGGGCTGGATTTGAGAAAATTCGATGATGCTATTGTATTTAAGGTGGCATTGATGGTCAGAAAATATCTCACCGCCAACCCGGTGAAATATTAAACCGAAAGTAAGCCGAGTTTCATAGCGTAACTCGGCTCTGCTTTTCTTGTTGGAAACATTTTGGGGGTTGTGCTGCCAAGGCACACCCCGTATACTGAATATGACAGATTTCGACCTCTGTCACCTAATTTTGATGTAAAAAAGGAGGCGGTCGTCTTGATAGAATTCCGCGGTGTATATAAGAAATACGCAAACGGCACCGAGGCGCTTAAGGATGTAAATATTCATATTGACGACGGCGAGTTTGTATTTATAGTCGGTGCCTCCGGTGCCGGTAAGAGCACCTTTTTGAAGCTGATTATGCACGAGGAAAAGGCATCCGCTGGTGAAGTAATCGTTAACGATTATAAGTTTTCTCGCTTGAAGCGGCGTGAGATTCCGTACCTGCGTCGTACCATGGGTGTGGTATTCCAGGATTTCCGTCTGATTGACACCATGACGGTATTTGATAACGTCGCATTTGCCATGCGTGTGACCGGTGCTACCCGCAAACAAATCCGTCACCGTGTACCGTATGTGTTGAAGCTGGTAGGGCTGCAGGAAAAGCTGCACCATTATCCGCCGGAGCTGTCGGGTGGCGAACAGCAGCGTGTCGGCCTTGCCCGTGCGCTGGTGAACAACCCGAAGCTGATTATTGCGGACGAGCCGACGGGTAACGTCGACCCGAAGCGTGCACGGGAAATCGTGGCACTGCTGTCCGACATTAACAAATTGGGTGCTACCGTACTGATGGTTACCCACGAGCATTCGCTTGTCAGACAGTTTGGTAAACGTGTTATCACCATTAAGGACGGTGCTGTTGAGTCGGATACAGGGGCACCCGTTCCGGCAGAGGTGCCGTTGCGTGAACCTGTCAAGTTGGGAGGTGGCGCACAATGAAATTGCATAGCTTACGGTATCTGATTCGTGAGGGCTTCCGCAATATCTGGCAAAACCGTTTTATGGCGATTGCCTCGGTAGCGGTGCTTGTTGTGTGCTTGCTGCTGACGGGCTTTTCGTACTTAATTCTCGAGAATGTGCGCAATGCCTTTGATTGGGTGTACGGACAGAACGTGGTGGTGGCTTTTGCTGACACTGCACTGGACGGCGACCGGGTTGCTGCCGTCGGCACAGCTATTGAGGGTTTGGATAACGTCAAAGAGGTTTCCTTCCTGTCTAAAGAGGCCTCTCTTGAGAAATACGGTGATTCGCTCCCGCAGGCGACCTATGAAAGTCTGCAAGGCGAAAATAACCCGCTGTCCGATGCGTTTATTGTCACCTTCCATAATCTCGAGCTGTTTGATCAAACGGTTGAGGCGATAAAGACGGTACAGGGTGTTGAGGACGTTTCGTACGACGGCAACATTGCAAAAACGCTGACAACGGTACGTAAGGTAGCGCTGTCGGTAGGTATGTGGGTTGTAGTGCTGCTGCTTGCCGTATCCTTGTTTATCATTGCCAACACCATTAAGCTGACGGTGTACAATCGCCGTCTGGAGATTTACATTATGCGTTCGGTTGGTGCGACGGGTGCATTTATCCGCATTCCGTTTATCGTAGAGGGCATGGCATTGGGCTTGCTTTCCGCCGCTCTCTCCTACGGCATTATCTGGGTGCTGTATGATAAATTGCTCGGCTTTTTTCCCGCCACCGCATCACTGTTCTCGTTGGTGCCGTTTGTGAAGGTATGGTGGATGGTGCTGGTTGGCTTTATTGCCATTGGCGTTCTCACGGGTATGGTTGGTAGTGCGATTGCTACCGGCAAATATCTCCACAAAGAGGGGAGCGAGAAAATATGAGAAAACACCTGTTGTTATCTAAGCTTTTCTCGTGTATTTGCGTGCTGTCGCTGCTTTTTTGCAGCTTCGCCTTTGCAACCCCTGCCGCAGCGGCAACGATACAGGAACAGATAAAACAGCTTGAAAAAGAGCAAAAGGATTTACAAAAGCAGATTGCTTCTGCGAAGGACGATCTCGCCAGCAGTAAGGCAAAACGTGATTTGTATTACGGACAGATCAGTAACGTACAAAAACAAATTGCCCTGCTTGACGGAGAAATTTCTGCTCTGAACGGTCAGATTTCTTCCAAGAATACAGAAATTGCCGATATGGAGGCGCAGATTACCGCTAACCGTGCCGAAGAGGACACGGTGCGTCGGCAGTTGGGCGAGCGGCTGAATGCCATTGCCAAGCGTGGAAACCTGTCGGCTATACAGATGCTGATGAGCACCGAAAGCTATGCGGATTATCTCATCAAAGAGAAAATGATGGAACAGATAGCGGCCAGTGACCAGGCGGCACTTGATGCTTTGGAACAGAAATTGGCAGAGATTCATACGGCTGAAGAAAAGGTCAAGGAGGAGAAGGCGGGCATCGAAGCCAAAAAGGCAGACGTAGAAACGCTGCGTGCCAGCTCCAATGCCAAGAAAAAAGAACTTGATACCTTATACAAAAAAGCCAACTCGGTATATCAGCAGGATAAAAACGAGGTAGATGCACTTAACAAAGAGCTGGAGCAGACCGAGAAAAACATCAAAAAGCTGCTCGCCTCTCTTAACAGCACCGGCTCGTATACCCAAACCTCTATGTTCTGGCCTGTACCCACCGTACGTGCGATTTCGTCGTATTACGGTTGGCGTTGGGGCAAGCTGCATAAGGGTATTGACGTGGCGAACGGTCCTGTTCCCGTTTACGGACAGAACATTGTTGCTGCGGCGGACGGTACGGTTATTTATGCGAACAGTACCAGCACCTGGGGCGGCGGTTACGGCTATTATTGTATGATAGACCACGGCCGTGATTCGCAGGGCAGACAGATTGTAACGTTATATGCACACTGTTCAGCGATGTATGCAACCGTCGGACAGAAGGTTGTAGGCGGTAAAACCGTTTTGGCAAAAGCAGGCTCTACCGGTAACGTGACGGGACCGCACCTGCACTTTGAGGTACGTGTAAACGGCACACCCGTTGACCCCTTGAAGGGCTATGTTTCGACGAGCGGTAAATAAACAGACGAAAGGAACTGCTATGCATAAGAAGAAGTTTAGCTTCAGTGCACTCATTACAGTGGTAATATTGGCGGTGGCAGTGGCGATTTCGGTCACCATGATGGTGGCGATGCGGCATTTCAACAGCCAGGTAAACGCAGTTACCAAAAAACGTGCACTGTATACACATATCGGTGATATTGATACGAAGGTACGCAGTTACTACAATTCGTTAGATGAAAGTCGGTTACAGGCCGCTTTGGCAGAGGGATATGTCAACGGCTTGGGCGACAAATATGCAAAGTACTACACGCAGGATGCGTACGCAAAGGCGAAGCAGACCCGTGCAGGACAGGCATTCGGCTCGGGCATTACCGTTGTAGACGGCAAAACCGGTGAATTGATTGTGGAAAAGGTGGACAACGAGTCTGCAGCACACAAAGCGGGTGTGCAGGCAGGGGATATTTTGGTATCCATAAACGGTGAATCGTTGGTGGGTGCCGCCCGTCAGATTGTGCAGAACACATTGGATGCCGCAACCGATAAAATCAAACTGTCGGTTTCCCGTGAAGAAAAAACACTGGCATTTGAAATTACCTCTTACACGTATGCGTTACAGTCGGTCAATGACCGTATGATTGGTGACACTACCGGGTATATCCGTATTTCCGCATTCTACGATAACACGGCAAGTCAGTTTAAGGCGGCACATTCCGCACTGCAGAATGACGGTGCCACGGCATTTGTTATTGATGTACGTAACTGCACAGGCGGCGGGTCGACCACGTCCTTGGAGACGATTTTGTCGTATCTTATGCCGCACGGCGCGTATGCCACCTATAAGGCGGCGGATGGCACGGTGACTAACCTTGTTTCTCATTCTTCCGTAGAAAGCACCATACCGACGGTGGTATTGGTGAACGGCAACACCTGCGGCGAGGCGGAGATCCTCTCAGGCGTGCTGCAGGAGTTCAGCCGTGCAACCGTTATCGGTGAAAAAACGGTCGGCAAAGGCAAGGTGCAGGAGTTTGTTCCGCTGCAGGCGGATAACTCTGCCATGTGGCTGACGGTTGGCGAAATCACCTTGATTCGTGGCGGTGCTATCGAAGGTGTTGGTATTACGCCCAACACGGTCGTTCCGATGAGTGCTTATAAAACCGAACGTATCGGAAAGATTGAAGATAAAGACGATGATCAGCTGCAAGCGGCACTGAAGGTGTTTGATACTAACGTTGCGGCAACGGTCGGCACCACTACCACAGGCGGTATGGTGGGAACGACAACCACCGCAACCGATACGGAAACGTCAGCGACCACTACTGCAGCTACAACTGCAGAATAAGAAAAAAGGATGCGAAAGCATCCTTTTTTTAAGGAGAAAATATGGCGAATTATACGATGATAGCGAGTGATTTGGACGGCACACTTTTACAAGAGGATATGTCTTTGAGTGCGGAAAACGCTGCGGCAATGACCGCTTTGGCGAAAAAGAGCATACAGCTCGTTCCCGCTTCGGGCAGAACCTTGTGTGAGATACCGAAAGAAGTGCTTGCACACGAGGGTGTGCGGTATGTGATGTATTCCAACGGTGCTGCCATTTGGGATAAACAGACAGATACCCATACGCACCTTTGTATGTCACGTGCGGTTTCCAATGCCGTTTTAGATGTGTTGTCGCAGTTTGACTGTCACATTTTGGTGCGACAGGGCGGCAACTCGTATGTAGATAGTGGACAAGTCGACCGACAAGCATTTATAAAATATCGGCTTGCCCCTGCACACTGTGGGGTGATTGAACGGTATGCCACACCGCAGGACGATTTTTTTGCGTTCGCCTACACCTTGGATGCGGTGGAATGCTATGCACTGTTTTTCAGCGATGATGCGCAAATGGCGGTATGTGTCGAGCAGTTATCCGCTGTAAAAGGGTTGGCGGTGGTGCCGTCCTGGCCACATTGCATCGAATTATTCTCGGAAAAGGCGGGAAAAGGTGCGGCACTGAAGAAATTGGCCCAAATGACCGATACACCCATAACGCAGACCATTGCGGTGGGGGATAGCGGCAACGATATGTCAATGATACAGGCGGCAGGGCTTGGATTGGCTACCGCAAATGCCTGCGGGGACTTAAAAGCGGCGGCAGATGCCGTGATTT
>JAZNXY010000076.1:0-2885 GCA_045594105.1 Acutalibacteraceae bacterium
CTGCCTCTTTGTTGCCAAACCTTATAAGACATACAGTATTACTGCGGTTTGGCAACTGCGAGAGCAGAAAAAATATTTTGGCTACAAAACTGTAAAACACCTAAAATAAAAGAGATTTTGATGGTAGAAAAGGCGAAAAGCGGCGGTAACGCTGACGCGTACCGCGGCTTTTTAACGCATTATACCGCAAAATATCTTTATTTTAGGCGAATTATCCCTATGTGAGCGCTCCGTTGCACACCTTCTTTTTAATTGTCATCCAATTTCAGTACCGCCATAAATGCCTCCTGCGGCACCTCTACGCTGCCCAGCTGGCGCATACGCTTTTTGCCTTCTTTTTGCTTTTCAAGCAGTTTCTTTTTACGGGTGATATCGCCGCCGTAACACTTGGCAAGCACGTCTTTACGCATGGCACGTACCGTCTCTCTGGCAATCACCTTGCCACCGATTGCCGCTTGCACGGGGACCTCGAATAATTGACGAGGGATGTTGTCCTTTAATTTTTCGCAAAGCCGTCTGCCACGGCTGTAAGCACTGTCCGCAAACACAATGAAGGACAGGGCGTCTACCACGTCGCCGTTTAAGAGGATGTCCAGCTTGACAAGCTTAGAGGGTGCATACCCTAAAATTTCGTAATCAAAGCTGGCGTACCCTTTGGTACGGGATTTGAGCGCATCAAAGAAATCGTAAATGATTTCATTTAACGGCAGCTCGTAATGAATATCCACACGTGTAGGATCCAAATACTTCATATCCTTGAACACACCACGGCGCTGCTGGCACAGCTCCATAATATTGCCGACATAATCGTTGGGTGCATAGATGTGTGCGGTCGCAATCGGCTCTTCCGCCGACTGAATGTTGGACGGGTCGGGGAAGTTGGTGGGGTTGTCAATTTCAATAACCTCGCCGTCGATGGTGGTGATGCGGTAGATAACGCTCGGGGCGGTGGTGATAAGGTCTAAATCGTACTCACGTTCCAAGCGTTCCTGCACGATTTCCATGTGCAACAACCCTAAAAAGCCGCAGCGGAAGCCAAAACCCAACGCCACCGACGTTTCGGGCTGGAAGGTCAGAGAAGCATCGTTTAACTGTAAGCGCTCGAGTGCTTCACGCAGATCCTGATAATGAGCGCCGTCGGCAGGGAAGATACCGCAGTATACCATGGGTGTCGCCTGGTGATAGCCGGGTAACGGCTCGGCGGCAGGGCGATTATCTAAGGTAACCGTGTCGCCTACCCGTGCATCGCTGACCGTCTTGATGGAAGCGGCAATGTAGCCGACCTCACCTGCGGACAGGGTGGCACACGGGTCTAATTTGCCCGGACGCATATGACCGACCTCTACCACATCAAAGGTGGCACCGGTTGCCATCATGCGGATTTTGTCCCCTGCCTTGATACTGCCTTCTTTGACACGGATATAGGTGATAACACCACGGTAGCTGTCGTAATAGCTGTCGAAAATCAACGCCTGTAACGGTTTTGTTTCATCGCCTGCAGGCGGCGGCACATTTTTGACGATGGTTTCCAGCACCGCTTCAATGTTGATACCGTTTTTTGCCGAAATAAACGGTGCTTCACACGCATCAATGCCGATAACGTCCTCAATTTCCGCTTGCACCCGCTCGGGATCGGCACTCGGCAGGTCGATTTTGTTGATGATCGGCACGATTTCCAGGCCGTGATCCACTGCCAAATAGGTGTTGGCAAGGGTTTGTGCCTCAATGCCCTGCGATGCGTCTACCACAAGCAGTGCACCCTCGCACGCAGCGAGCGAGCGGGACACCTCGTACCCAAAGTCCACGTGACCGGGGGTGTCGATAAGGTTAAAGGTGTAGGTTTCACCGTCGGCAGCGGTATAGTTCATGGTAACGGCGTGTGCTTTAATGGTAATACCACGTTCCCGTTCCAGATCCATACTGTCTAAGAGCTGTTCTTCCATATCACGTAAAGCCACCGCCTGCGTTTTCTCTAAAATGCGGTCCGCAAGGGTGGATTTACCGTGGTCAATATGAGCGATAATACAAAAATTTCGGGTTTTTTCTCTCGAAATCATAAATCCGCATAACCTCCAAGGGATAGATACAATCATTTTAGCATAATTTTAGCCGCATAGCAAGAAAAAAGACCTGCAAAGCAGGTCTTTTTTTGAGAAACGGGATGTCGAAAAAAGCAAAGGGTTTAATCTTCTTCCAACAATTTGGCAGGGGGAATGTTCAAAACTTGTGCGATTTTGAACAGGGTTTCTAAGGAAACACCGCGCACGGTGCCCGTTCCTTCCACCTGACCGACAAAATTAACGCTTTTGTCGATTAGTTCTGCAAAAGTTTCTTGTGTATACCCAGCCTTTTTTCGATAATAGGCGATTTTCAACCCCAAAGTAATATATTTATCAGCAAACTCTGTTTTCATTTTGTCGCCTCCTTGTACAATATTAGTGTACAAGGAAAGAACGTCGTTTATAACTTTTTAGAAGTAAATAATTATTTACTTTAATTAAATAATATTATATAATAGGTGATAAATTATTTACTTGGAGTGAAGCAATATGATAGCCAATACCTGTTGTTTTATCGGGCATCGAACCATAGAAGAAACAAATGCGGTAAAGGAAAAGGTATACACCTGTGTCGAAAAAATGATTACCGAATTGCATATCGATACTTTTTTGTTTGGCAGTAAAAGCCGTTTTAATGAGCTTTGCCGGGAAATCGTGACCGAAAAAGCGGTACGAAAACCGTGCCGGCGTATGCGTGTAAACAGGGAAAGCATATTGTAAGATTACCGTAACAAAAAAAGAGATACACCACAGTGTATCTCCTTTTTCATACCGTCATTTTTAATCTTCTTCCAACAATTTGGCAGGGGGAATGTTCAAAACTTG
>JAZNXY010000077.1:0-1910 GCA_045594105.1 Acutalibacteraceae bacterium
GATGCGGTACCCGAATATCGTATAGAAGATTTTGCTTAATAAAGATGTAGGTAGGTGATGGTTGTGTTCGCAGATATGCATACGCATTCGGAGTTTTCGCACGATTCTGTCTGCAAAATCGAAGATATGTTGTTGGCACAACGTGAAAAAGGCGTTCATATTTTTGCGGTGACCGACCATTGTGATACAATACGATATCGGGAAATGGATATTTACACGCCTATTAAACAAGCGGCAGACGAAGTGAAACGCTTGCGCGTACAGTATCCCGATATGGAAATATTGACCGGTGTGGAACTTGGTGACGGGTTTTTGTTTCCTGATGTTACAAAACAGGTGCTGTCGCTGTACGGCTATGACGTGGTCATCGCATCTACGCATTTTATCACCGTAGACGGCTTTAATATGCCGTTCTCGGATGTAGACTTTTCTGCTGTGGATATGAAAACGATACGGTGGTATCTTGCGGCGTATTTTGACGATTTGTTAAAAACCGTCGAGACGGTTGACGGGGATATTTTACCACATATAGATTACCCGTTTCGGTATGTCACGGAAAAGTATCATCGGGACATTTCCATAACGGATTTCACAGCGGAAATAGAACAGTTGTTAAAGAAATTGATTGTGCGGGGGATGGCGTTGGAAATCAATACGGCATACCCCAAGGGCGTGATGCCGTTTCTCCTAAAACAGTATTATGAATTGGGTGGGCGACTGATAACCTTGGGTTCAGATGCACACACGCCCCGAAACGCGGCGTTACGATTTGCCGAAGCCGCCGCTGTTTTGAAGGATATTGGCTTTGATGCAACATATTATTTCAAACAAAGAAAACCGTATGCTTTGCCATTACGATAAAAGTGGAACGCTTTGATCGTAGATGTATTTTACGGAAAAGACCTTTTAATGACGTAAGGAGTACATATGAGAGAATTATCGGTCACAAAAATTACCGATGCGGTGGAGCGGTTGTGCATAGACGCGTGTTACCATCTGCCCGCAGATGTGAAAGATGCGATTTTGCGTTGCCGTGCAGAAGAAGACGGTGAAACCGCAAAAACAATGCTGGATATTATTATTGAAAACTATCGTATTGCGGATGCGGACAATGTACCGATTTGTCAGGATACCGGTATGGCATGTATGTTTTTGGAAATCGGGCAGGATGTGCACCTTATTGACGGTGATCTTACTGAGGCGGTCAATGAAGGCGTACGCCGTGGGTATCAGAACGGTTATTTGCGGAAATCGGTGGTTGCAGACCCTGTGCGACGTGGAAATACGGGAGATAATACCCCTGCAATGCTGTATATTGACATCGTGCCCGGTGATAAGGTGAAAATTACCGTAGGTCCTAAGGGCTTTGGCAGTGAAAATATGAGTGCTGTTAAGATGCTGAAGCCATCCGATGGTATTGAAGGCATTAAAGCGTTCGTTTTAGATACGGTGGAGAAGGCGGGGCCCAATCCCTGTCCGCCGATGGTAATTGGTGTCGGTATCGGCGGTACTTTTGACAAGGTAACGTTGCTGTCTAAGAAAGCATTGATGCGCCCTGTGGATACATCGCACCCTGATCCGTACTATGCAGCGTTGGAAGATGAGCTTTTAGAGAAAATCAACGATCTTGGTATCGGTCCGCAGGGCTTTGGTGGTAAAACCACCGCTTTGGCACTGAATATTGAAACAATGCCGACCCATATTGCGGGTATGCCGTGTGCCGTGAATATCAATTGCCATGCCACCCGTCATAAAACGGAGGTGTTGTAATGACAAGGCATATTACTTTACCGTTAACAGAAGCACTGGCGAACACCTTGAAAGCGGGGGATACGGTGCTGCTGTCGGGTGAGATATATACCTCCCGTGATGCCGGGCATAAGCGACTGTGCGAAATGCTGGCACGAGGC
>JAZNXY010000078.1:0-2289 GCA_045594105.1 Acutalibacteraceae bacterium
AGCGTGAGTGCGGAGACCAGCGGCTGCACCTACACGGTTTCAGACGGTGAGGCTACAATTACCGATTACACCGGCTACGGCAATGCCATCACCATCCCCTCTACCTTAGGCGGCTATCCCGTCACCAGCATTGGTAATTGGGCGTTTTACAATTGCACCAGCCTGACATCGGTGACCATTCCGGACAGCGTCACCAGCATTGGTAATTCTGCGTTTTACGGTTGCACCAACCTGACCTCGGTGACCATTCCTGACAGCGTCACCAGCATTGGTAGTGATGCGTTTTGCAATTGCACCAGCCTGACCTCAATTAACGCAGACCAGAATAGCACCAAATATTGTTCTGTGGACGGCGTTTTGTTCAATAAAGACAAAACTACGCTTATTCAATATCCTGCCGGTAAAACCCTTACTGCATATTCTATCCCTGACAGCGTCACCAGCATTGGTGAGTCTGCGTTTTACTATTGCGACAGCCTGACATCGGTAACCATTCCGGACAGCGTCACCAGCATTGGCAACTATGCGTTTGACGGTTGCACCAGCCTGACTGATGTGTGGTATGTAGGATCCGAGGCAGACAGGGCGGCAATTTCTATCGCTTCCGAAAATACTGTTTTAATCGATGCAACGTGGCATTACAACGTGCAAATGGTGGGTGATCACCTTTACGATAATATCTGTGATACCACCTGCAATATCTGTGGTGCCACGCGCACGCCCCCTCACGTGTTTGATAACGCCTGCGATGCGAACTGCAATGTTTGCGGTGCCACACGCACAACTCTTCACCTTTATTATAACGACTGCGATCCTAACTGCAACGTCTGCGGTGCCACGCGCACGCCCCCTCACGTGTTTGATAATGCCTGCGATGCGAACTGCAATGTTTGCGGTGCCACGCGCACGCCCCCTCACCTTTACGATAACGCCTGCGATACCACCTGTAACGCCTGTGATAACACACGCACAACCTCGCACCAGTTTGAGTGGGTTGTGGATGTTGCCGAAACCTGTGGTGAGACCGGTCTTAAACACCAGGAATGCACCGTTTGTCATTTTGTGCAAAACGAGAATACGATTATAGAGGCTACGGGCGTTCATACGTTTAGTAACGAGGAGGACGACACCTGTAGTGAGTGCTCTTTTGTAAAATTTAATGTTTCTTTTTATGCCAACGGTGGAAGTTTGAACAACGTTCCGGCTACTGTACGGATGAAACGCAACAGCCTTATCATCAGCACAGGAATGCCCACAAGAAGCGGCTATATCTTTGTGGGATGGTGCTCTGTGAATACGGGTAGTAAGCTGTGTGCGCCCGGTGCCACGGTCAATGTGACAGAAGCCACAACGTTTCATGCGATTTGGGCAGAAAAATGCGCCACAACAACAACCAGCTCCAGCATCTGTTCGTCGTGTAGCGGAAAAGGGACAACCTCTATGTCGTGTACTTCCTGCCACTTTGGCGGCAAAATATATTATTGCTCTACATGCCTTAGAACTGGCAACTATATTGTTGGTTATGGTGTTGTGAAAAATTGTTCGTGTTCCGGTTCTATTACTTCTCGTACTTGCTCTACGTGCGGCGGCACGGGCAAAACAAAGTGTTCTACTTGTTCCGGCAGCGGAAAAACCTATAGCTCGAGCACTTGCTCGGCTTGTTCCGGAAGAGGAAACTATATGGCAATCACCTGGATTGTTGATGACACAATCACAACAGATCAGGTTAGATATGGCTCACGTCCGTATTTTAATGGTTCTACTTTTAAAGGCGGAGATAAACTGTATAAGTATGTATTCGACGGATGGGACAAGACTGTTGTGAGTGCGGACTACCACGCCGTGTATGTTGCCACATACACCAAGAAATACGCCGATTATCAAGTTGTGTTCCAAGATTGGGATGGGACGGTTATTTCCAGTGAAACCTATCACTGGGGCGACGCAGTAACCTCTCCGGCCGATCCCGTAAGAGATGCAGACGCAGTCGGTGTGTATGCGTTTTCCGGTTGGGACAAGACGGTCGTCGATTGTGCCGGCAATGCGGTTTATACAGCAACGTATACCGCTATCCACAGCTATGATAACGCTTGTGATGAATACTGCAACCTATGCGGTGATACGCGCAACGCTCCCCACGTTTATGATAGTGTATGCGATGTCTTGTGCAATGCTTGCGGTTACTTACGCACCATCACCCATGTGTACGATAATGACTGCGACACCACCTGCAATGTTTGCAGTGCCACCCGTAGTATTACTCACCAATATGCCACCGCCACCTGTACG
>JAZNXY010000079.1:0-1506 GCA_045594105.1 Acutalibacteraceae bacterium
GTTTGCAAGGGCGGTATCAACACCAATTGCTACAATTTCCATTTCGGGAGCAACATATTTCATTGTTTTTCTCCCCCCTTATTAACCTGCAAAATCGCTATAGCAGTAGTTTACGGGATCGCTGTAAACAACGGTGCCGTCTGCCAATTTCACGAAGGTGCGGGTAATGATGCCTACGTTGCTGGCGTCAAATTTATCGTTCTTGATGTTCTTCACATGTACCGCAACGTCTACATAGTCGGAGCAAGCATCATAATACTTGTTAGCCGCCGGCCAGGTGGGCTCCTGAATGTGCATGCTTTCGAGAGCTTTTTCAAGAGTCAGCGTCGCAGGATCGTTCTTCCACAGGGTCTCGGCTGCGAGGATCATACCGTATTCTGCAACCTCTACCTTCTGACCGCCTGCCATCATATACAGCTTTTCGCCTTCACGGATGACGTTCAAACGATATACAAAGCGCAGACCGCTTTCTGCTGCGTTGGTAGAAGCACCAACCAGACCCATGTTCAGGTCTTCGAGTGTCGGCTGATAGAAGTCGGCTTCTACGGTGAAGGGGCCTACCGCCTCTGCGGGAAGCTGATACTCAAGAGCATCGCCTTCCTCACGGAAGCCTACGCGGGTGGGAACGAACGCTTTGCCGTTCGCGTCGGTAACAATGAGAGAACCCGCTCTCAATTCATAGCCTTCGCCCGCCTTCACGGTGATTACCTTGGTTTCTTCATCCACAACAGCAGTGTTGTCTTCTTGCGGTTTTTCAGCGCCGCAGACGCAATCGCCTTCGGTAAAGTCATGGTCAGCTTTTTCGGTGGTGTAGCCGCAAGCACAGGTCTGATAATGCTGTTCGCCGTCGATCACGTAGGTCAGCTCGTGAGCAACAGTTTCAGTAGCATAGCCGCAATCGCAAGCGGTCCAGTGACCGTTTTCGTCATAGTCACCTTCCAGGGTGTGCGGAACAACGGCATCTTTTTCGCCGCATTCGCACTCGTTCCAGTGACCGTTTGCATCGTAGTTCGGGGTATTGAAATCACAGGTATGGGAATTTGCTTCCTTATAGGTGCCGATATCAACCGGGATGCCAGCATCATTCAACTCTACCAAAGTAATTTCACGCACCATAACCTCGCGACCGGAAACACCGAGAGAAAGAGCGCCGCTTTCGGTGATATACGTTTTGGTCATCGTTTCGTTGACAGTGCCGTCCGCACTGACCAGCGTAAAGGTAGCGGTGCCGTTAACCGCCTTCACCGTCAACGTATACCACTGACCGTTCAAATTGGCACCGAAATTCTTGTCAACATCGGTCATATAATCGGCTTCTACTTTGCCGTCAGCATAGAATTTCCAGGAATCCGTGCTGGTACCGGCCGCACCGTATCCCGCTTTTGTATCCACGCTATTACCAATCGCCAACACGGAACCCGTGCTTTTTCTGGTGGTATTACTGTCAGCAAGAGTATACTGTCCTGCCGCACTTTCATGGAACGCAAACAGCAAACCACCGGACAA
>JAZNXY010000080.1:0-5604 GCA_045594105.1 Acutalibacteraceae bacterium
CATTTGCTCTTGGTCATAGAGCCGTTAGCGTCAAGGTAAATCCAACCCACGGAATCCTGTTTCCAGCAGTTGGTGACCGCATAGCCGTCAGCACCGAGGTAGCACCAGCCCTTGCTGTCCTTTGCCCATGCGTTAGTCAGCATGGCACCGTTAGAGCCGAGGTATACCCAGCCGACAGAGTCCTTTTTCCACGTGTTGGTTACCATATAGCCGTTGGCGTCCAGATAATACCATTTGCCGCCGTCCAACACCCAATCCTGTTTGACCATGGTGCCGTTCTTGTAGAAGTACCACTTGCCGTCGATTTCTACAAATCCGTTAAGGTTTTCGCCCCCGACTGCCGTATTTGCCGACACGTCAATGGACATCATCGGGCAAACACTGCAAAACAGTGCCAGTGCCAAAATGACCGATAAGACTTTCTTTATGTTCATTCTCATATCGCATCCCCCCTGAAAGGCGATATTCATACAATTTTACTATACCACTTTTTGTCACTAAGGTCAACTGCTATTGCTATCTTTCAGCAGACAAAAACACCTGCTCTATACTGTAAAGAAAAGCGGTGTGTCCTTTCCGAAGGACACACCGCTTTTTTATTCGTCTTGCCTATATTCCAGAATATCGCCCGGCTGACACTCCAGTGCCTTACAAATAGCATCCAACGTGGAAAAACGCACCGCCCGTGCGTGGCTGTTTTTAAGAATGGACAGGTTTGCCAGGGTGATGCCCACCTTATCGGCAAGCTCGGTAAGGCCCATTTTTCTTTTTGCCATCATGACATCCAAATTGATGATAATCATATACGTTCCCTCAAATCGTCATATCGTTTTCGGCCTTATACGCAAATGCTTCCGAGAAAAGCTGTCCCAACACAAACAGCAGCAGTCCTATAATGGTAAATGCAACAAATACCGCTATCATAAAAAATTTATGCAAAAAGAAGGTCATCACAAAATAAAACGCCGCCAACACAAGGATTTCCCAACCTATCACATACAGACGCTTTACGGTATCCTTGGAGAATGCCTTTCCTTTATTGATATTGTGCATCACACGGCGTGCTTGCCACAAAATCAGCTCCGCCATGATACCCGAAACGGACAGCACCGTAAAATATTTTTCGTACAACCGATCCGGCTCGCCGGGAAAACGCATAGTAACATCGGGAATGGACCACGGCAGAGTCACGATCAGTGCCACAGCGAGCAGCATCAAGCCCACCAGCAGCCATTCCAGTATACGTCCCAATCTTTTTCTGTCAAGCATCGTTACACAACCTTTCAAAACAATAATATCCTATCGTAAAACGATAAAATTGTCAAGAGAAACAATCTACGTTGCTTTTTTTATTGTCATTTCGAAAAATATGTGTTATACTACT
Source organism: Acutalibacteraceae bacterium (assembly GCA_045594105.1). Taxonomy (GTDB): domain Bacteria; phylum Bacillota; class Clostridia; order Oscillospirales; family Acutalibacteraceae; genus URNF01. The sequence goes on from JAZNXY010000080.1 coordinate 1,385, forward strand.
ATATTGTATATCCTGTTTTAGAGATCAGAGTGATATATTCCGGGAGGAAGCTTGACATTATGGGACTTTTTACGGCATTGTTCGGCAATGCGAATGAAAAAGCAATCAATCGGTTGCTGCCGCTTCGTGACAAGGTGCTGGCGTTGGAGGAAACCTACCGTGCCATGAGCACCGAGGAATTAAAAGCACAAACCAATATCTTAAAGGCACGTCTGGCAGACGGTGAGACCACCGACGATATTCTGCCGGAGGCGTTCGCCGTGTGCCGTGAAGCTGCTGACCGTGTGCTCGGTATGCGGCACTTCCCCGTACAGATTTTGGGCGGTATCGTCCTGCACCAGGGACGCATTGCCGAAATGCGTACAGGTGAAGGTAAAACCTTGGTCGCCACCCTGCCTGCGTATCTGAACGCTTTGACAGGCAAAGGTGTGCATATCGTTACCGTTAACGACTACCTTGCCAGACGTGACAGCGAATGGATGGGTAAAGTCTACCGTTATTTGGGTCTGTCGGTCGGTCTTATCGTACACGGCTTGTCCAAGGAGGAACGCCGTGCCGCATACGCCGCAGATATCACCTACGGCACCAACAATGAGTTGGGATTCGACTATCTGCGTGACAATATGGTGCTGTACAAGGAAGATCTTGTACAAAGAGGGCACCATTTCGCCATCGTCGATGAGGTGGACTCCATCTTGATTGACGAAGCACGCACCCCGCTGATCATTTCGGGACAGGGGGACAAATCTACCGACCTGTATGCACGTGCAGACCAGTTTGCCAAGCGCTTAAAGGTGTTCCGCATCAAAGAAATGGATACCAAAAAAGAACAGGACACGGTTGACGGCGATTATATTGTTGACGAAAAAGCAAAAACCGCTACCCTCACCCGATCGGGTGTTGAAAAAGCGGAAAAATATTTTGCGGTTGACAATCTGATGGATATGGAAAACGTCACCCTGTTACATCACATCAACCAGGCCATCAAAGCGTGCGGTGTGATGCGTCGTGATGTGGATTACGTGGTGAAAGACGGTCAGGTGGTCATCGTTGATGAGTTTACGGGGCGTCTGATGCCCGGCAGACGATACAACGAAGGGTTGCATCAAGCCATTGAAGCCAAGGAAGGCGTACAGGTCGAGCGTGAAAGCAAAACACTCGCCACCGTTACCTTCCAAAACTATTTCCGCCTGTACAGCAAGCTGTCGGGTATGACCGGTACCGCCCAAACCGAAGCGGCGGAGTTTGGCGAGATTTATCGCTTGGATGTCGTGGAAATCCCCACCAATAAGCCGGTTGTCCGTACCGATTTCCCCGATGCTGTTTACAGAACAGAAAAAGCCAAGTTCCAGGCGGTTGTTGAGCAGATCGTGGAGTGTCACAAAAGACAGCAACCGGTGTTGGTGGGTACCGTTTCGATTGAAAAATCGGAAGTGTTATCCAAAATTTTGCGTACACAAGGCATTCCGCACGAGGTGTTAAACGCAAAGTACCATGAAAAAGAGGCGGGCATCGTCGCACAGGCAGGCAAGCTCGGTGCGGTGACCATTGCTACCAATATGGCGGGCCGAGGCACCGACATTATGCTTGGCGGCAACCCTGAGTTTATGGCAAAAGCACAAATGCGTGCGAACGGTGTACCCGAAGAGCTGATAGCGGAATCCACCGCTTTCGGTGAAACGGATAACGAAGAAATCCTGGAAGCACGTGCCACCTTCAAAGAATTACACGATATGTATAAGGCACAAATCGCACCCGAGGCGCAAGCCGTTCGTGCGGCAGGCGGTCTGTTCATTATCGGTACCGAACGACACGAATCCCGTCGTATTGATAACCAGCTCCGTGGTCGTTCCGGACGTCAGGGTGACCCCGGCGCTTCCCGTTTCTATATGTCCTTCGAAGACGACCTTCTGCGGTTGTTCGGCGGTGCGCAGATGGAAACGATTATGGAGCGTTTTGGCGTAGTGCAAGGTATATCTTTGGAGATGCCTATGCTGTCCAAGGCCATTGAAAACGCCCAAAAACGTGTCGAGGACCGCAACTTCCAGATTCGCCGTGACGTGTTGAAATACGACGACGTGATGAACAAACAGCGTGAAATCATCTACGGTCAGCGCAGAGAAGTGCTGGACGGCAAGGATATGAAGGAAAGCGTCTTCAAAATGGTTGTCGGTAATATTGAGGAAACGGTAGCACTGTTTACCGGCAGCGAAAACCACGCAGAGTGGAATCTTGCCAGCTTACGTGATCATTTCCTCGGCCTGCTGACCACACCTGACGATTTCCATTTTTCAGCACAGGAGCTGGAGGATCTGGAAGCTTCCGACCTTGTGGTACAGCTGATCGACCGTGCCAAGCAGCGCTATGCGGCTCAGGAACGCCTTTTCGGCGACTCGATGCGTGAAGTGGAACGTGTGGTGCTGCTGCAAAACGTAGACACGTATTGGATGGAGCATATCGACAATATGGACCAGCTGCGTGCAGGTATTCACCTGCGTGCATACGGTCAGCACGACCCTGTTGTTGCGTACCGTTTAGAAGGTTTTGACCTATTTGACGAAATGATAAACACCATTCGTGAAACCACTGCCCGTATGATTTTGTCGGTGCGGCCCCGTGAGGAAGAACCGCAGCGAAAAGCGGTAGCACACGAAACGGCTGCCAACGTCGGCGGAGATGCTTCCGCAAAAAAACAGCCCGTACGCAAAACCGCCGCCGAAAAAATCGGCAGAAACGACCCGTGTCCCTGCGGCAGCGGTAAAAAATACAAAAAATGCTGCGGCAGCGGTGCCACACAGCAATAAGGAGAAAGCTATATGAAATTAGGTATCGTCGGATTGCCGAATGTGGGCAAATCCACCTTGTTTAACGCCATTACCAATGCAGGTGCAGGATCTGCCAACTACCCGTTCTGCACTATCGATCCCAACGTCGGCATTGTTTCCGTGCCGGATGACCGTTTGGATGTGTTGACCGAAATGTACAATCCCGCAAAGGTCACCCCTGCGGTGATTGAGTTTGTGGATATTGCGGGTCTTGTAAAAGGTGCCAGCAAGGGCGAAGGTCTTGGCAACAAGTTTCTTGCCAACATCCGTGAGGTAGACGCTATCGTGCATGTGGTGCGTTGCTTTGCCAATGATGATATCATCCACGTTGACGGCAGTGTAGATGCCCTGCGTGATATGGAAACTATCAATTTGGAGCTTATTTTTGCGGATATGGAAATGGTGGAACGCCGTTTGGACCGTACCACCAAAGCATTGAAGGGCGACAAAACCCTGCAGGGTGAGGTTGACCTGTTAAAACGTGTGCTTGCCACTTTAGAGGCGGGCAAACCGGCCCGTGCGGTGGAATGCGATGAGGATGAGCTGGCATTCTTAAACACCTTAACCTTACTCACCGCAAAGCCCATCATTTATGCCGCCAATCTGTCCGAAGACGATTTCACGGGCGACGGTCCCGAAGCCAATGAAAACTATCAGAAGGTGGCTGCAGCCGCCAAAGAGGAAGGTGCAGAGGTACTGCCCATTTGCGCACAGATGGAAGCGGATATTGCGGATATGGACGATGAGGAAAAGGCGGTATTCTTAGAGGAGCTCGGCCTTACCCATTCGGGTCTTGACCGTTTGATTCAGAAAAGCTATTCTCTCTTAGGTCTTATCTCCTACCTCACCGCCGGTCCCACCGAAGTGCGTGCCTGGACCATTGTAAACGGTACCAAAGCACCGCAGGCGGCAGGTAAAATACATACCGACTTTGAACGTGGCTTTATCCGTGCGGAAGTAGTGGCGTACGATGACCTTATCGCCTGCGGCTCTATGAATGCCGCTAAAGAAAAGGGGCTTGTGCGTTCGGAAGGCAAAGAATACGTGATGAAGGACGGCGACGTGGTGCTGTTCAGATTTAATGTATAAAAGTTACTGTGAAACCAATAAAAAAACGACTGTACCTCTCGGTACAGTCGTTTTTTTATGTATCTTCTTTGTACGCAATATACAGTAACTGTATCATTAACGCCGACATATCGTCCTTTTGAAGAACACCCGCCGTTAAAAACGCTTTTTCCAAGGCACTACCTTCGGTCAACAACCTACTGCGTATCCATATACCTAATGAGAAATGATACGCATACAAATTCTCAAAGGCACACGCCAAAAACTCGTCCCATTGTTTGTGCGTAAAAAACGAGCGCATCTGTGGAAACGCTTTTTGTATTTCTT
>JAZNXY010000081.1:0-40453 GCA_045594105.1 Acutalibacteraceae bacterium
GGTGCACATCCTGCCCGATTTCCAAAAACACACACGCCATACCGGTATCCTGACAAATCGGTACATTGTCCGCATCCGCAATACGATAGTTTTCAATAATAATATCCAGCATTGTTTTTGCGGTTTCACCGTCTTCTTCTGCACGGCAACGCAAAATCGCCTCTTTGACGTCCTCAGGCAGATGACAGCACGCCTCAATGCACAGTCGCTCTACTACGTCTGTAATTCTTGTGACGGATACTTCTCTCATACCTACTCCTCAAATAATCGGTAACGCATACGGTTGCCGCTGTTTATAGTAATATATCTCGGTAAACCCTATATCCCGCAAGATCGGTGCCACATCCGTAAAATGCAAGGCGGCATTATCGGCAATATGTGCATCCGACCCAAGCGTAATCAATCTACCGCCCATTTTGTAATACATTTCTAAAATCTCACGTGGCGGTACTGTGGTTTTTCCGTCGGTGTATGCCGTATTTACCTCAAGAGCAATACCACGTTGGATAATACCATCTAAAAGCGCTTCGATTTGCGGCCAAAACTGCGTCATTTCCGCTTTACGACCATATTTCTTTACAATATACCGAAACGGATATGTAAGGTGTGCCAAAACGTCAAAATCCACCGTTCCCACGGTTTTAACAAGTTCCGCAAAGTAATCATCAAGATACCGCAAAATAAGCGGCATTTCCAAACCGGAAAAATCAACATCCGCAAAGGACACATTCAGCTCGTCAGTTTTTATAAAATGTGCCGATGCAATCACAACGTCATAGTCGCACAGCGACAGCACCTTTTTGGCAACCTCAGGGAAATACGCACCGTCACCGAGTTCTACACCCGTCAATATCTGCATATCGGGATATTGTGCACACAACTGCGTCACCTGTTCGGCTGCCTGCTTTATGGGAGTATAAATGTCTTGCTTATCAAACAGCAACGTATCGCAATGGTCGGTGACCGCAAAGATGTTCACGCCTTTGGCTCGCTGTGCAAACAGCATATCTTCAATTTTGCAGACAGAATCGTGCGAAAACTCCGAATGCGTATGCATATCTGCGAACACAACCATCACCTACCTACATCTTTATTAAGCAAAATCTTCTATACGATATTCGGGTACCGCATCCACTTCCGAAACGACTTTACACGCTATTTTGTTAGCATATGCCAGGCAGTCTTGTATATCAAAGCCCCGTAAATACTTGTGTAAAAACGCCGCCGAGAAGCTATCTCCTGCACCAACGGTAGAAACCACTTTCACCTTGTCAGAAACAGAAAAATACGCCTTTTTAACCACACAATCGTATGCGTACGCACCGTCTGCGCCAAGTGTAATGATAATCAATTTCAAGTTATTAAAATTATCAGCAAGAGTTGTAGAAAAGGTACCGTAGTCTCCACATTTTTCAATATCAAGTAATTCCGCAACCGTTTTTAATTCTTCAAAACTGACTTTCAAAATAGTGGCATTGTTTACCGCAAAGCGTACTGTATCTGCAGAATAAAACGGAGCGCGTATATTCACGTCCACAAAAACTTCTTTGAACGTATGCAACGTAAGCAAGCCGTCTAATGCGCGACGGTTATACTCCCCGCGCAATGCCAACGTGCCGAAGTACAGAACGTCAAATGTATCGGGTACGTTGTCACAGCCAATATGGTCATACGCCACATCTTCCAGCAAATTGTATGACGGCACGGCGTTTTCGTCAAGGGTCACCAAACATTTGCCCGTTTCAAACGTGTCTAAAGCGGACACAAAATTGTCTTTCATCCCCCACGCCGTCACCTGTTTTCTGGCTTCATCACCCAACGCATCCCGTCCCAAAGCAGACAGCATATATACGTCTTCGCCGTGTTTTGCAAGGTGCGCGCCAAAATTCAGCGGTGCACCACCCAAACATTTCTCATCAGGATACACATCCCACAAAATTTCACCAAAACATAAAACTTTCATACGAGACCTCTTATATAACTTTTTATGATTTTCAGTATATCAACTTCTTAGAAAAAAAACAAGAAAAATCCTCGAAAAAATTATTTGTCTCGAGGATATGCGGTATACACATTAAAACACATGTCAATATAGGTGTGAATACAAAAAACAATATACACATTGTTTTTCTAAATCTTATTTTTCTCCCACATTTTCAAGCAAAAAATATGTAAGGGTCATTCACGAATGACCCGTGGGCGATTCGTGAATCGCTCCTACAAATTACGATGCATCTTTCAAACGGGATGTCGAGGTGCCGTCCCCTACGCTCTCCGCTGTTTCCAGCATATTTTCTGCAAAAACGGCGTAGCCGCGGGTGGGGTCGTTGACGAAAACGTGGGTGATAGCACCCACCAATTTGCCGTCTTGAATGATGGGACTGCCGCTCACGAGTGTGTCAATATAGGACCAACACATTATTTATATTAATAATTTTTTGATTTTCCCTTAAACGCAAAGAAATCGCACCAAATCGGCACGATTTCTTTTTATTATAGGTAATTGAATTCTTAATATACGTGTTATATTAGGACCAACAAATCAAAACCCAAAGCTATTCCCATCTTTACGGATTTGTGCAAACGCCGGAGGTGTTGAAGTAGTATTTCTTGCCGTTCCAATATTTGGATGTGTTGGAGATCATGTATCCGTTAGCGTCCATAAAGTACCACTTACCGCCGCTCTGAACCCAGTTGTTTACTGCCATATTGCCATTAGCGTTGAGGTAGCACCAACCTTTTGAGTCCTTAACCCATTTATTGGTTACGCAATAGCCATCAGCGCCGACATAACACCAACCCTTGGAATCACGCACCCAGCAGTTGGTTGCCATTCTGCCCTCGCTGTTGAGATAACACCAACCTTTGGTATCCTTTTTCCAGCAATTGGTCACCGCATAGCCGTCAGCGCCGACATAACACCAACCGACACTGTCTCTGACCCACTTGTTGGTCACCATCGCGCCGTTTGCGCCGAGATATACCCAACCCTTAGAGTCCTTCATCCATTTGTTTGATACCATATAACCGTTGGCATCGAGGTAATACCACTTGCCGCCGTCAAGTACCCAAGCGGATTTGGTCATAGACCCGTTGGCATCAAGGTAGATCCAGCCAATGCTGTCTTTCTTCCAGCAATTGGTCACGCAATATCCGTCAGCAGCAACGTAGCACCAACCGATGCTATCCCTCACCCAGGCATTAGTTAACATATATCCCTCTTTACCTAAATAACACCAACCGATACTGTCCTTTTTCCAGCAGTTTTTAAGCATTACACCCTGTTCGTAATATGCCCATTTACCGTTTTCGGCTATCCAACCATTTTTGATAGGTTCAACTACAACAGTTTCCAATACAGGTTTATCCGTTGTAGTTGCCGTAGTACTAATCGTTAAATACTCGTTATTTTTATAAGTGTAGATATCGACAATGTGATAGTATTTTCCTTTTGCATCCGTACTACCAATATCACCATTTACTTTCAGGAACATATACGCTTGATTGCCGTTATATTCCCCCGTGACAGGATTTGCTTCCATTTTCACAAAACCGACTTCAATGTTGTATGCTTCCCCTTCTGTGAAGTTGTAATTAAACGTTGCATTTGTCGCACTGTAAATGCTGAACCCGGTGGAATTCAATTTAACGTTATACCCACCGTTTCCATCTTTATCGGTAGCAAATTTTAAATTTACATCGCCGGAAGCCATCGGATAATAGATGAAATTAAGGGACATTGCCTCTTCGCCTGTTTTGATAACAACTTTATTTTCGTTTGCAAAGTCTATTTTATCATAGCCAAAGGAGGACAAGGTGAGTCTTGCATACTGTTGCCCGTCATAATTACCTTCCGTGTGTGTGGGCCGTTTGTTTTCCTCTTCACCTTCTGATATATCCGGGAAGGAATAAATATCGTCGGTATACTCTATAATTAAAGAGTCAAAATATATCGGCGAAGATGCTTGTGTAGCGCTGTATGTTCTGTACACTAAAGTAAAGGGCTGCAACACACTGTTTTTTACGATCGTGGGTGCATTTTGGGCGCTTTCAAGCAAGGAATACAGTTCTATATCGACCCATTCCCCAAAGTTTGCACTATCCACCTTTATCTCTCCCAATATAGTGTTGGATTCACCATCATACAAACGCATTAAAGGAGTTTTCCCGGAAGTGACAGTATAAGGAGAGATGTATATCCGCAATTTTACGGATTCAATGTGGTCATAGTTAATATCAGCAGGAAATTTTACCCCTATTGCATTCAGGTAGCCATTCGAACCAGATGCAACACCACCTGTAAAACCAGTCGGAACTGCACCCGTATCAGTAAGAGTGGTTGCAACGCCTGCGTCTTTTACATCGGGAGTTGTTACTGACATATCAAAATCTATCCCGTTACAATCAAATGACATGGACATGCGATTATTATACAGTTCTTCTACATACGTAATAGTCAAAGAGTCAAAATATATCGGTGAGGACGCCTGTGTAGCACTATACGTTCTAAACCCCAATGTGAATGGCTGCAATACACCGTCATTCACTATGGTTGGCGCATTTTTGGCACTTTCAAACAGGGAAAACAGTTCGATATCGATCCACTTTCCAAAGTTCGTGCTATCCACCTTGAGTTCGGCTAGAATACTGTTTGTTTCACCATCATACAACCGTATTAACGGAGTTTTGCCCGAAGCAACCGTATAAGGAGCAATATAAACACGCATTTTTATAGAGTTAATGTTATTAAAGTTTATATCCGCAGGAAATTTCACACCGACAGCATTGAGGTAACCATCGGAAGTCAATGCAACACTGTCCGTGAAACCGGCAGGAACTTCGGTCGTATTAGAAAGTGTAGTTGCATTGCCTCTGTCTTTCACATTGGGGGTGGTTACTGTCATATCAAAATCCTGTCCGTTGAAATCGAACACTTGGCTATTACTCGCATTATTGCCGTAGTCGGGGTCGTAATACAAAATGTAAGGATTAACAATCGAGCCATCCAACTCGGAAACAGGGATAACTGTACCTCCAATAATTTCCTCACCTGCATCGCTGTAAGAGCCTACGATCGTGCCATTTGCCTGCTTGTAGTTTGCTCTGTCATAGGTAGAAGATTTTTGCCCGTATTGCAGTCTTACACCTTCATACACCACACTGGTACTGTTACAGTGTTCGTGTCCAACAAAAATAGAGTCCACACCTAAGGCTTTCAACCCGTTGAATACCGTATTATCTGTGTCCCAGTTGCTCTTTAACCCCCTGCCCATATACCCGAAATCTGTTGCCTCTTTATCGGGGTGTGCATCGATATCTATCACATTGCCTACCGTTCCGTATTTTGCCATCGCCAATGCAAACGCGTTTATTTGAATATGAAATGCAAAGGAAATTTTCGTATCAGGAGACTGCGCTTTGATAGTATTAGCAACTTCCGTATACCAAGAAATTTGATCCTGCTGAAAACCAAAAGACGTAGGTGTGTGTCCATTCGCTAAGCTTGCCTTGCTCGCATTGACACAACCGTTAGAGTCAAGCATAAAGAAAACACGTTTCAATTTTCCGTCTTGCTGTAATCCCACAGTATAGTTACCATTACCCGAGAGAGTTCTCTGCTTGAAGAGACAGTATTCCGATTTTTCGTACTGCTGACACATCCAATCCGCGCCCATACTGCTTTCCCAATCATGGTTTCCCGCAACAGGCGCCCACGGAATTTGGAAGCTGTCCATAAACTTAATGTATCTTAGAAGAGACGCACCGGAATCATCAAACTCACCGTAAATGACATCACCCGTTACAATAATAAAATCGGGATTGTATCTCGTAATAATCTGTTCAACGTATTTTTCGTGCTTATCTTTTTCCGCATGCGACCATTGCCCCGTGCCGCGTTCTGCATATCTTTGGTATTCGCCCGCGATAATTTGCGGATCTGTCAGTTGCAACACTCGAATATCACGCCCTGCTTCCACCTCTACTACAAAGTCGACCAATCCGGCACTCTGTAGCGGTTGTGTTTCGGAAACATCCACATTCGCACATACGTCCATAATAGCACCTCCAATTGAAGTTGCCAAAACCGCCACGCACAGCAACAGACATAAAAACCATTTTTTCATAACAGCATCTCCGTTTCTGTCCATAAAATAAAAATTTGTGGTTTTTTCGCACACATAGCACCGCAGGGGTGATAGCAGAATCAACCCATTTCATATTACCAAGCGTCCCATTTATCTCGAAAGCAAAAAAACACCATTTTATATCACGATTTCACCTTTTTACACTATAACCCATATTCCTAAATTGATTTTCAAGAATTTCTATGTTATCCTAAACATATAGAAATTGATTTGAGAAAGGAGAGAAAATATGCAGGTTGATCATTTGAAAGAAATGACCCCGGTTTTCTATAATCAATACGGCATAAAATCCTTTTCTCGCGCTATTCATTTTCCGCTTCATTGGCACGACAGATTCGAATTGATTTATGTAGTCCGTGGTGAATTACAGGTAACAATCGACAAAAAAGACCACATCGCCAAAGCAAACGAACTGATTATTTTAGCACCACGTGCCTTGCACAGTGGCAAAAAAAATAGACCGGAAACCGCATATTGTACAATCATGTTTGAACCATATCTCTTTTCCAGTAATATGCCCGCCGTCAAGAAATTTATTGAAGGATTGTTACAAAAGCAAATTCACCTTACTCCTATCACCAGTGACAAAGAAATTATCGATCTGTTTTTAAAAATTTTCAACGAGCAAACTGAGCAGGGAGATGTTGTTCCCTTACATGTAGCCGCCCATTTACATACACTATTGGCATTGTTGAGAGAACGTTGCTTACTGGATATGCAGGCAGACTTTTCCGATAAAAAATCAATTAACGAAATCATTTTCTACATCCAAGAAAATTATCAACAACCACTTACAAGCAGTTTTCTGTGCAAGAAATTTGGATACTCACAAAACCATTTTACACGGCTGTTTGTCGCAGAAACAGGCATATCGCCCACAGCATTCATTCGAGCAGTACGTTTAGAGAATGCTGCAGAGATGTTGCGTGAAACCGATACACCGATTACCAGTATTGCACTCGACTGCGGTTTCCCCAACATCAACTATTTCACACGCCGTTTCCGCGAACTGTACGGCATCACACCCGGTCAATTCCGAACGACAAATCGTACACTTAAGGAATAGCAGTTCACAAAAAGTCCCAAACCGTTTTTATGGCTTGGGACTTTTCTCCTTATGCGGCAGGAGCAAGCCCCTGCCCTACGCCCTCGGCGGTCTCTAACATATTCTCCGCAAAGATGGCGTAGCCCTTTGTGGGATCATTGACAAGGACGTGGGTGACGGCACCGACCAGTTTTCCGTCTTGAATGATGGGACTGCCGCTCATTCCCTGCACAATACCGCCTGTTTTTTCCACAAGGAGGGGGTCGGTAATTTTTACCACCATATTTTTGGTGGGTGACGCATCGCCATAGCGAATTTTGACGATTTCGATATCGTAATACTGCGGTGACGTACCGTCAACGGTAGTGAGCACCTGTGCTTTTCCTTCCTTCACCTGTTGTTTCATCGCAACAGGCACCGTTTCAAAAGAAGTTTTGGGCAAATGCGACAAGGTACCGTACACACCTGTTTCAGCATTTACCGTCAAAAAGCCCAAGGTGTTATCGTACACCGCACCGTCCAAAGATCCTGCCGTTCCCACTTTTCCTTTTTGCACATCCAGCACTTCTGCGCCGACAATTTCGCCAGTGGAAATCGGTAATTTTTCGCCCGTATCTACGTCACACACAGCGTGTCCGAGGCCGCCGAAGATTTTACTTTTCGGCTCAAAAAAAGTTAAAATGCCGATACCTGCCGAGCTATCTCGTACCCAAAAGCCCGAGCGGTAACGGTTTTCTGTGACCGACAGCACCGCACGATACTGCACCGAAAAGGTCAGATTATCCCGACGCACCAATAGTTCTACAGGCATACCATCGGACTGTTCAATCAGCATACGTAATTGATCGTTGGTGCTGACCGATTGACCGCCCACCTTCAGTATCACATCCCCTACCTTCAGCCCGGCAATCCGTGCCGGATTACAAGGGCCTGCCGCAGTATCCACATCCGAAAAACCGACTACCAACACACCGTCTGTATACATTTTGATACCAAACGGTACGCCTGCGACCACCACAACCGGCTCTTTTACAACACTTACCGCAACCTCTTTCACGGGGAATATACCAAACAGCTTTATAGAGCTATGATACATATTTCCCGATACCGCCGACACTTGAGCGGCACCATCTGCCGTTTCAGAGCTTGCCTGTAACGTACCTGTCAAGGTCAATTCCTGCCCTTCGGTGACGGTATATCTATCCGGCATTACCTTTTCATAGTAGCAAAGATTACACCACAACACTGCGCACATTAAAAAAAGGCAACCCGTTATTTGTTTTATACATTTTCGCAAAATCTCCCCTTCTTCCTGTTTTTATTGTATTCAGAAAGAGGGCTGTTATTTTTCCATTTTTCAGTCAATTTTTCTATTCAAAAAACAACCGCAGCAAAAAGCTGCGGTTGTTCGCTTTAATTGGTTAATGATTCAGAACTTTGATATAAATATTTACCGATATCATATACACCCGAATGGAATCGATGTATATACTGCAGAGCAGATGCGGCACCCCTTGCCACACAAGACGTGGGTTGGTCTGCCACACGACAAGGAATGCCTGTCGCCTGCGCAATCAATGTATCCATACCACGCATTTGCGCCATTCCGCCGGTCAGCAAAATGCCGTTATCATAAATATCTGATGCCAGTTCCGGTGCAGTATTTTCCAACACATTACGTACTGTATTGACAATTTCGGCAAGCGGATCCTTCATGGCCTCCAAGATATCGGCAGAGGTAATCTCACAGGTACGAGGCAGACCACTGACGGCGTCTCTGCCCCTTGCCTGTACGGTGATATCCTCTATATCTAAAACCGCTTTTCCTGCCGCAATTTTCAGCTCACCTGCGGTACGTTCACCGATGACCAGCTGATGTTTTTGACGCACAAAACGTACAATTGCTTCGTCACAAGCGTCGCCTCCCACCCGTGCAGAGCAGGAAGAAGCCAAGCCCTTCAGCGAGGTAACCGCCACATCGGTAGTGCCGCCGCCAATCTCCACAATCATACTGCCACGTGGTGCTTCTACATCAAGACCTGCACCAATAGCAGCCGCCATAGCTTCCTCAATCAGCATAACCTGACGGGCACCTGCTGCGTACATTGCTTCTAAAAAAGCACGTTGTTCCACCGCAGTGACCGATGCAGGCACGCTGACGGCCGCACGGGGTTTTACCACCTTATAGGCACACACCTTCTGCACAAAGTATTTGAGCATCATACACGCATATTCCAGGTCGGCAATGACGCCTTTTTGCAAAGGACGAACCACCGTAATAGATGCAGGTGCTCTGCCTATCATCTCGTACGCCTCTTTGCCGCAAGCAAACATTTTACCTGTTTGTGTATCAACAGCCAAAACGGACGGTTCGTCCAGCACGACACCTTTCCCTGCGGCATAAATCACCACCCGTGATGTGCCGAAATCTATACCGAAATCTCTATCTGTCATTCGTTTTCTCCTGTCTCTTTTGTCTCATCAATCGCTCTATCTCATTCTCTTTTTTCTTGTTTTCCGAAACTGCAACGGTCAGTACATACACCGCTTTTGCACCATATATTTTCAGCATCTTAACACATTCGTTGGTAGTGGCTGCCGTTGTTACCACGTCATCTATCAACAAAATCTGTTTTCCTTTTACGACCAACCCGTCTATCACATCAAACACGCCCAGCATATTGGCGGCACGTGCAGCACCGTACTGTGATTTTTGCGGTTTGGTATATATGCTTTTCTTCAAGAGCGAAGCAAACGGCACGTGTAATGCGGCAGCAACCGCTTTCGCCATAGGTTTCACCTGATCAAAGCCCCGTTTTGCCTCATTTCGAGGATGCATTGGCACCGCTGTTACAAGATCGATGGTTTTATCCGCATATGCAAGATATGCGGTTTCCAGCAGCTCCGACACAAAGAAAGCGGTGCGGTCAGCGTCCTCTATTCGCTTGTAACGCAATATGGCCTCTTGTACCATATCTTTATAGTAGAAAGGTGCGGCAATACCGTCGCCCAGCAACGTGGTTATCTTACATGCACATTGTTCTTTTCCTCTGCCGCACTTGTTACACCGTTTTTGTTCGACACGTGGCAAATCAGACGTGCGACAGCTTGTACACAACGGTCTGTCCGCACGTGCGATCACCTCGTCACACAAAGCACAACGTGGCGGAAAGAGCAAATCCAAAATCCAAGCAAAAAGTTTTTTCAAATCAGCAGCCCTCTGCAATTAAAAAATGTTTCAATCCCGTGTAGCGCAAGGTTTTGCGATCGTTTTCCACCATTGCGAGTAACGTTTCTTCATCACCGACCATAATGAGCAATTTTTTTGCTCGGGTAATGGCGGTATACAACAAGTTGCGGTAACACAGTTGTTTTTGCTGACGGAACATAATAAGCACCACCGCATCAAACTCACTGCCCTGACTTTTGTGCACGGTAATCGCATACGCCAGTTCCAGATCCTTCAAATCCTCTTTTGTATACAGTGCCACACGGTTATCATACCGCACCGACACCGTTTCATCCCGACTATTTATCTTTTCAAGCACGCCGATGTCACCGTTAAACACACCGTTGCCGACCTCACCGTCGTCTTTGGTCCAGGTAATATCATAATTGTTATGATTATGCATCACCTTATCGCCAACACGCAGTAAAAGGTTGCCGTTTTTCAGTTCCGCCTTGCTTTCTTCCGGCGGATTCAGCAACGCTTGCAAGCGAGCATTCAATTCAACCGTACCCAATTCATTGCGTCTGCCGGGGCAAAGCACCTGCACACCGTTCCAGCAAGACAATCCATACGTTTCGGGAATACGGCGTTGACACAGATCTAAAACCGTTTCTTCTACGGTGCGATTGGTACTACGTTTCAAAAAGAAGAAATCGCCGTCTTTGTCATTGGTTTCGGGTGATTTTCCTTCCAGAACGGCATGTGCACCTGCCACGATACGACTTTTCAGAGATTGTCGAAAAATTTCCGTTAACTGTACCACCGGTATCACTCCGCAGGACAGCAAGCTTTGTAAAACACTGCCCGCACCAACCGACGGTAACTGATCCGCATCCCCCACCAGAATCAATCGACATTCCGGACGCAAAGCACGCAGCAGTTTTTCGAACAGGATAGTGTCCACCATGGATACTTCATCCACAATAACCACATCCGCATCCAACGGGTTTTTCTCATCCCGTGCGAAGCACAGCTCATCCTCATCGCTCCACTGCACTTCCAACATACGATGTAATGTTTTTGCTTCCCGTTCGGTCAGTTCGGTCATACGTTTTGCCGCACGACCTGTAGGCGCCGCTAAAATCACACTTTCGCCCAAGGATTCCAACAGCGCTATCATACCCCGCACAGCAGTGGTTTTACCTGTACCGGGGCGGCCTGTCAGAATAAGCAACCGATTTTCCGCAGACGCCTGTAAAGCTTCACGTTGCTGTTTTTCATACTGTATATGTAACGATTTCTCGATTTTCTCGATCTTTTCGTCAATATTCGACACGGTGGGTGTCAATGCTGTCATTTTACGTGTGCGATGTGCAATATACTTTTCTGCCATATAGTAATGCAACAAAAACACAAATGTACGCCCGTTCAGATCATCTGCAATCACCGTACCGCATTCTTCCATTTCCTTTAAAACACGGGCCGTATCTTCTTCCTCTGCACCAAGCATACCTGCTGTGGCAGTAATCAATTTATCCTCCGGCAAACAAGTGTGTCCGTTACCGAGATTATGACGTAACACATACAAAATACCCGCTTCAATGCGGTGCGGCGTATTTTCAGTGCCGTACATCGCCGCCGCTATACGATCAGCACGCTCAAACGGTATCGAAAGACCGCTGTTACACAGCACATACGGATTTTCTTTGATACAACGCACCGAGGAGATGCCAAAACGTTTCCAGCAGCGTACCGCTTCGCTTTGGGTTAATCCATAGGTAGCAAAGGTAAGCATCAATTCCCGAAGACCGCTCTGTGCACTGAACTCTTCGCCCAGCTTCTTCGCCTTTTCCCGGGTAATACCACGCACCTCCGCCAGTCGCAGCGGTTCCTCCTCCAAAATACGCAAAGTATCCTCACCAAACTTATCTACCACTCGTGCGGCGGTAGCAGGGCCAATACCACGTACCGCACCCGATGACAGATACCGCAAAATAGCAATGGTATCGGTTGGCAAACGAGAAGAGTGGCTTTCCATACGGAATTGGTGACCAAACTGTGCGTGTTCCACCCACTCGCCCTGCATAAACAGTTCTTCGCCTACATGCACATCAGCGAAGGTGCCGACCACCTTTTCCAATTCGCCGTCAGCGGTTACCAGATCGATAACCGTCCAACCGTTATCGGGATTGCGGAAAACTACACGTTCGACCGTTCCGTTTAATTGTGCTTTTAAGTTTTCCATACAATCCCTCCTTTTTTCACTTTACCTTATATTATACTGTATCTTCTCCGTAAATGCAATTCTCTTCGACAAAAAATTGTGCATCCAACAAACGCACATCCCGCCTGTCGCAGCAGAGACGCTTTACAACCTCTTTTTCGCTGTCAGAAACACCATTATCCACCAACAGCAAAACATCGCCCTTGCCTGCTTTGGCACGAAAATACCGCACAATTTGTTCGCAATTACAGGTGTCCTCGCGTAAATACACCACCGAGAAACTATTCAACGGTTTTTCGGGGCGTAAAATGAGCAATGTCAGGCGATGCAAAAGACAAGCAATCCCATACAAAGCCAGCAGCAATACAACAGAAAATGCCAACCCTTCCAACATCATAGTCACTCCTTTGTATTCCCAACCTATTCCACAGCACCTGTCCATGTGAAAAAGAAAAGGGACGATATCATACGATACCGTCCCTTACTTGTGACTTATTCAGCGTCTTCTGCAGCGTCCTCAGCGGGTGCTTCTTCAGCAACAACCTCTTCGGTTTCTTCTACAGCAGCCGGCTCGAGCAGAGCACGGATGGACAAGCTGATACGTTTGTTTTCGAAGTCAATGTTGGTGATCTTCGCCTTAACTTCCTGACCAACCTTCAGTTCATCCTGCGGCTTGTCGATGCGGCGATCAGCAATCTGAGAAATATGAATCAGACCGTCAATACCGGGGATGATCTGTGCGAACGCACCGAAAGCGGTCATACCGACAACCTTCGCATCCACAACATCATCCACATTGTAGTTGGCTTTGAAAATTTCCCACGGATTGTCTTCTGCTTTACGATAGCCCAAGGAAATCTTTCTCTTTTCAGCATCCAGTTCACGGATATAAACGGTAACGGTATCGCCAACGTTTACAACCTCGGAAGGATGCTTGATGCGGCTCCAGGAGAGCTCGGAAATGTGGATCATACCATCCACACCGCCCAGGTCAACAAACGCACCGTAAGAGGTCAAAGACTTGACGGTACCGGTGTATTCCTGGCCAACCTCCAGCTTGCTCCACAAAGCTGCTTCCTGCTCTTTACGTTCCTCACGGGCAACCAGACGAATGGAAGCTACCGCACGGCGACGAGAGGTGTTAATTTCGATAACCTTAAAACGAACGGTCTGACCTTTCAAAGGGGTGAGATCTTCCATGCGAGAAATGGAAGCATGAGACGCGGGTACGAATACACGCACACCGTTGGTCACAACGAGGACGCCACCTTTGATAACTTCGGTCACGGTGCCTTCCAGCACTTCACCGGACGCTTCTGCTTCCACAACAGTGTTCCAGCCCTTAAGGGAGTCTACACGTTTTTTGGAAAGCATAATGGTGCCTTCCTGGTCGTTAGTACGCATAATGAGCAATTCCAGCTCATCGCCTACTTTAACCACGTCGGCGGGATTTGCATTGGGATCTGCGGAAAGTTCTTCCGCGGGGATGTAACCGGTCTGTTTGCGGCCGATAACCTCTACCTGCACCTCATTGGGCGCAATGCTGACAACCAGACCGCGGACTTTATCATCAGTAGGATTCTGGAAAGTAGCGTCGATTGCTCTCTCGTACTCTTCAGAAGTCATTTCCTCAAATGCACTTTCGCTGGTGGTGTCGACAGCCTCTGCTGCCACGATTTTCTTTTCTTCGGACATGATGGTTTGTACCTCCTTTATGATATCGGCAGGCGTCGAAGCTCCTGCGGTCAGTCCTACACACCGCACACCGCCAAACTGTTCCATATCCAGCTCCGCAGCCGTCTCCACCAAAACCGTGGGACAGTTGACGGCACAGACATCAAACAGCTTCGCCGTGTTGGAACTTTGTCTTCCGCCGACTATGACCATTTTATCACATTGCTGTGACAATGCAATGGCCTCGTTCTGCCTTTCGGCAGTCGCATTGCATATTGTATCAAAAATTAATGGGTTTGTATAGTGTTTTTTTAATATTTCCGCACATTTTTTCCAAGAAATTGTGTTGTAGGTGGTCTGTGCCACCATAATCACGGTATCATCCGACGTGATTCCGCTTTTTCCGAGCTTTTCTGCCAATTCTTCGGGGGTAGAAAACACCGTATAGGCACCCTCACAATGACCGCAAATACCCATAACCTCGGGATGACCGGCATTACCTGCAATATACACGTGATATCCTTCACGGGATTTTTCCGCTACAATGCGGTGGATTTTGCTAACAAACGGACAGGTTGCATCATACATCCGTACACCGCATGCAGCAATTTCATCGTATACACTTTTCGGAACACCGTGTGAGCGAATCACAAGCACGGTATCCTTATCCACCTCGTGCGGACTTTCCACAATGGTTACACCACGTTTTTGTAATTTTTCCACCAATTGCGGATTGTGAATGATGGGGCCTAAGGTTGCCACCTTCTCCCCTGCATCCAAAAGATCGTACACCGCATTTACCGCTTTATTTACGCCAAAGCAAAACCCTGCGGATTTTGCGAGTAAAACCTGCATCTTATCTACCGCCGTTCATTTCATTTTCAATCAGTGAATCAATGCTATCCATAATCATACGGGAAGCATGACGCAGCTTGGGATGTTCTTCATTAACCACCTGTAAATCCTCCGATGTCAGCGGCTTACCAAACACCAGAGTTGTACGGCGAAACGCACGCACGTGAAAATCCTTGGTCACAAGGCAGGCGGGCACGACCGTCGCACCGGTACGTGCGGCAATCAGTGCAGCACCCGATTTCGGTTTTCCGAGCTCACGTGACCGCACACAGGTGCCTTGCGGAAAAATACCCAGTATCTCGCCGTTATTAACCAAATCAAAAGCGTGATTTACCGCAGTCATATCCCCTTTGCCGCGTTCCACGGGAAAGGCACCCATAACATTACCCAGTATCCAGGCAACAAACTTGCTTTTAAACAATTCCGCTTTTGCCATATAATACACCGGGCGTTTTTGTCCCATCAGTACAAATACAGGGTCTACAACAGAGATGTGATTACAGCAAATAATCAAACCCTTGCCCTCTTGTGACTTGAGATTTTCAAGACCTTTTACACGATACGGAAAAATCAGCTTAAACAGCGGACGAATAACCGTCAATAAAAAACCTCTTAAAGAATGTTGTTTCATTGCAGCCGTTCCTTCACAATGGATTTTAACAGCTCTACCGATTGCTCAAGGGTAATGTCACTGGTATCTGCCAAAACGGCATCTTCCGCCTGCTTGAGCGGAGCTGTCTCACGATGCGTATCGTTATAATCACGCTGTTTCATATCAGCAAGCACCTCTTCGTAGGTGGCAGGATCACCTTTTTCCTGCAATTCGATAAAACGGCGACGTGCACGTGCCTCGGGAGAAGCGGTGAGGAAAATCTTGACGTCTGCCCACGGCAAAACCACCGTACCGATATCTCTGCCATCCATAATCACGTTGTTGGTTTTTGCCATATTCTGCTGCAAATCAAACAAGAACTGTCTGACCGCAGGAATCGCAGACACGGTAGAAGCCGCCATAGATACCGCAGGTGTGCGGATACAACCGCTTACATTCTCTCCGTTAAGCATAACCTGCTGTTCACCGTTCACAAACTGCAACGATACCTCAACATTAGGCAGCTGTGCCACCACAGCTTCCGCATCATCGGGAGAAACACCGTGTTCCAACATATAATACCCTACCGCGCGGTATAATGCACCGGTGTCTACGTAAATATACTGTAACTCCTTCGCCAAAATACGTGCAATAGTGCTTTTTCCCGCTCCTGCAGGACCGTCAATAGCAATAGCAACTGTTTTCATACTTCTTCTCCTTCTCTATATATGTTCGCCTGCGGCCTTACCCGTAGCAAACGCAATCTGTAAATTGAAACCGCCCGTATACGCATCTACGTCCAGAATCTCTCCCGCAAAATACAACCCGTCTACCAATTTAGACGCCATAGTAGCGGCGTTGATTTCCTTAACATTCACACCGCCTGCCGTAATAATGGCTTCTGCAATCGGGCGGGTGCCGCTGATAC
This sequence comes from Acutalibacteraceae bacterium, assembly GCA_045594105.1. GTDB lineage: Bacteria > Bacillota > Clostridia > Oscillospirales > Acutalibacteraceae > URNF01. Next base: position 16,634 of record JAZNXY010000081.1, read on the forward strand.
GCACAGGAAACCGTTTTAACAGTTCCCCAAATCTGCGACGTTCCTCTTTGGTGATAGAATGACATTTCCGAGTACCTTCAACACCTGATAAACGCACAAATACAGGTACTGCCTTCTGTGGCAGCAGTTTACCCAGTGCATTAGAAAAATCATTATTTTTAAATGCTTCAAACTCCCGCACAAGACGTGCATCCAACTGTTCAGGTGTCAAGGCGGGTTTCCAATCCACATATGCCGTATACCGCAGCGGTGCCATTTCCCGCATATGTGCACTGGCACTGAGTACCAGCGGCCCTGAAATACCGAAATGTGTAAACAGCATTTCGCCGAGCTCGGAGAAAATTACCTTTTTCTTTTGCGTATCTTCCACCGTCAAGGTACAATTCTTCGGCGCTAAGCCCTGCATTTCTTTGCAGTAGGCATCCGCACTTTCCAAAGGCACCAACGAAGGACGCAATTCCGTTACCGTATGACCTGCTTCCTTGGCAAGTGCGTAGCCGCTGCCGTCAGACCCGGTCTGCGGGTAGGAACAGCCGCCTGTTGCCACCACGACCGCATAGGCATCCAGCACTGTACCGCCCTCTAAGGTCACACCTGTACACACACCGTCGGTAATACACAAATGTGCCGCTTTACCTTGTAAGAAGCGACAGCCGCTTTGTCTGGCATACCGTACAAGTGCATCTACAATATCCACCGCCTTATCCGATACGGGAAACACACGGTTTCCACGTTCGGTTTTCAGCGGCACCCCCAAAGACTCAAACAATTCCATAACATCCTGCGGCATACAGCCCGAAAACGCACTGTACAAGAAACGTGGATTGGTGGGAATGTTGGCAATGAGTGTATCCAAATCACAGTTGTTGGTAACGTTGCATCTGCCTTTTCCCGTAATCATCACTTTTCGTGCCATACGCGGATTTTGTTCTACAACTGTCACCTCATACCCGCGTGTCGCCGCCGTCGCCGCCGCCATTAAACCTGCAGCACCGCCGCCAATAACCAAAACACGCATACTGTTATTCCTTTCCGCTGTCATCGACCACCTGATACACTGCGTCACTGTTCCACAGTTCCTCCAGTTCGGTCAACACCGCACGACGTGCGTCCAATTGTTTTAAGGACACCGCCACAATCAGTGCATTGATAACACTTAACGGCGCAGTAAGAGAATCTACGACAGACGCCATATCACTATGTGCCAACAACAAATATGACGCAAACCTTGCAATCGGAGAAGCCGGAGTATCGGTCAGAGCTATCACCTGCGCCCCTTTGGAATGGGCATACCGCAGTGTGCGTACCGCACGACTGGAATACCGAGGGAAGCTGATGCCGATGATAACATCCTTTTCCGAAATGTTAATCATTTCTTCGAAAATTTCAGATTGTCCCGTCACGGTAATCAGCTGTACGTCAGGCAAAAAGAGCTTCAGAAAATATGCTGCAAAGGAAGCCATTGCACGACAGCTGCCTGCACCGAAAAGGTACACACGTCTTGCCCTAACCATAGCATCTACGGCAGCGTAAAACACATCACGGGGCATTTCTTCCAACGTCTGACGAATGTTGGATACGTCATACGTCATAACCTCATCCAATACATCTTCGTCACGCATACGTGAACGGCTGACCTCAACACGCTGCAGCGTGGTAAGGCGGCTGCGAATCAGGCCTTGCATCGCCTTTTGCAGCTGCGGGTATCCGGCAAAGCCCAGCTCTGCCGCAAAACGCACAACGGTAGATTCACTGACACCAACCGCTTGTCCCATTTTATAGGCAGTCATAAACGCCGCTTCATCATAATGTTCGGTAATAAAACGTGCAATCCGCTTTTGACCTTTAGAAAAATCAGCATTGCGTTCCGCTATCAAAGAAAGAAGATTATTATCCACGATTTTCACCGCCATTTTTTACTTTTATACGAGAAAAAGTATACTCTATTCTCCGCAAAAATGCAAGAGGAATATAGTAACTTGCAAAATCAAAAACGGAACATTTTTCTCAGGCGTGGTTGGCCAAAGTACAGATACGCCGTGATCACCCGTGTCAGTGCTATGTCATACACAATAAACACGCCGTTACCCACCAGCAAAAGAATTGCCGGCAGGTATACACCAAACAAAGAAATATCATCGGTTGCCACCGCTGCAAACACACGTATCAGCAACCAATACGCAGCACATACGGTTATGTTAAACAGTAACAACTTCAACACCCATTGCAGCAAGCGGGAATGCAACCTTTCGAATAATGCCTTCAAAACGGGATAATACCCCAAAAACAGTATAAACAGGACCTTTGCTTCCAACGACGGAGCCAACAGCAAAGACAGAAAGGCGGTAGCACCGTAACACAAAAAGCCATAGCGCTTTCCCAATTCTATGGTCGGCAGCACCAAAAGACATCCTGCCAAAGCAGGCAGTCCGATTTCCATAGTCGGTATAACGGTAAGCAGCATACACGCTAACGAAAGGCAGCAAATAACACCTGCGAAAGCGATTTTTCCACTGATTTTCATATAATTTCCTCCCAAAATGCTAAAAACCTGTGAGTAACACAGGTTTTTGACATATTAACAGCAGGGTATTAAGTCGCCGCCCATACATTCACAGCAACAGTCGGCACACAGCAAGCTGGAACACACGTCACAGCCGCTGCATCCGCCCGCCGTATTGGTGGTACGGTAACCGCCTGTTCGTCTGTTCATCTGCATCTGATTAAATGCTGCACGGTATTCTGCGTTTGCAGGGTCCATACGGCACGCTGTGGCATAATAATTGGTGGCATCCTCCAACCAACCTTTTTTATACAGAACACTGCCTTTGAGAAAATGCCATTCCGCATCCCGAGAAACCGACGGTACACCGTCAAGCAACATCTCCGCATCTAAAATACGGTTTGCACGAATCATATTCCGAATATCGGTATAGCGAGAGCCATTGTTGCCACTATACTGTCCGCCGCCGTTTTGACGCATACGCACAATGGTGTCATAGGCCTCGTTGATTTCCTGCATTTTTTCTTCCGCCAAATCGGACAGCGGATTATCGTTGTACCTGTCGGGATGATATTTGCGTGCCAATTCACGATACGCCGCTTTCACCTCTTCATCGGTTGCCTGCGGAGATATTCCCAACACTTCATACGGATCTTTCATACTCATTTTTCTTTCTTCCTCGTTTCAAAAAGGTGGTTTACCGTCGTAGTAATACCTTCCTGTAATATATTTCTCAAAATACCGTCAAAGCGGTGGATTTCCAACAAATCATACGCCGCAATACATTCCGCCTGACAATGTCGCAAAACATCTGCCGCATACCGCTGACACGCTGCAACCGCTTCTTTGTCATTTATGTTAATGCTGCGGCTGAGTATAAACGGGTTATATCTCCCCCGTTTGCCGTCATCAACCATATCCGCCGCCGCATCCGCCAAATACACGTATCGACCGAGACAATAGCCAAAGCGGGACAAAACGGCCTTTTGCGTATCATCCTGCGACAGCTGTTCACACAGTGTTTGCATCAACCGTGCAAACGGTTCTGCCGCCGCATCTACAGATGCCGTTTTGGCTTGTTCCAATGCTTGCTGTGCTGTAATCATACGAGCGAAAGCCGCATCCACCTCAGGTAAATACATTTTCGCTTTTTTATGGTATGCACGCACTGTTGGCAATGTCAGCGAAACGCCGATACGTTTCATAAGACCCTCGTCTTGCAAATGGTCCAATGCACGATAGTATAGCGTCAAAGCCGTAATATCTGCCGCCGTATCCAATGCCGGCGTATCACATTTCAAGCATTTCTTCAGAGGGTTATAAGAACAGCGGCTTTGCGAAAAGCCCACACACGTATCCGATAAAGCCATCGATAACAACGCATAAAAGGTCATATCGAAGCTGAGTGCAAACCGCATTGGTGTACCGTATCGTTTACCGAGCCGTTTGCAGATGCTGCAATACACACCTTTATATTGGTCATATTCACGTATTTTCAGCTCCGGCTTGCACATACGCACATAGCCCAACATCCTTATCACCCTCCTTATCATACAGGTTTTTACGGTGCGGTGTATGACCGAATTGTAAATTATTTCAGCACCTTTTTCAAATGCTGTCCCGTATATGACGCAGGACACGCAGCTACCTCTTCAGGCGTACCCGTCACCACAACCGTGCCGCCTCGGTTACCGCCTTCCGGGCCGAGATCTATCACATGATCGGCACTTTTAATCACATCCAGATTGTGTTCAATCACAATCACCGTATTACCGCCGTCTACCAGCTTCTGCAAGATACCGAGCAGCTGGTGCACGTCGGCGGTATGCAGACCCGTGGTGGGCTCATCCAGTATATACACCGTTTTGCCTGTAGAACGCTTAGAAAGCTCGGTAGCGAGTTTTACACGCTGTGCCTCACCACCCGACAAGGTGGTAGCAGGTTGTCCCACGGTAATATAACCAAGACCTACGTCCTTGAGGGTTTGCAGCTTGCGAGAAATACGAGGCAGGTTTTCAAAAAACTCCACCGCCTCTTCCACCGTCATATCCAGAACATCGCTGATGTTTTTGCCTTTATATTGTACTTCCAGTGTTTCACGGTTATACCGTTTACCTTTACACACCTCGCAAGGCACATACACATCGGGCAGAAAATGCATTTCAATTTTCAAAATACCGTCGCCCTGACACGCTTCACAGCGACCGCCCTTGACATTAAAGGAAAATCTGCCGGGTGCATAGCCACGCATTTTAGCATCGTTTGTAGTAGCAAACAAATCACGAATATCGTTAAAAACGCCCGTATAGGTTGCCGGATTAGACCGTGGTGTACGGCCAATCGGTGCCTGGTCAATGTTGATAACCTTATCCAACGTTTCCAGACCGTCCACGCCATCGTGTTTCCCGGGATATACCATGGCACGATTCAGTTCTGCCGCTAAACGCTTATACAAAATCTCGTTGACAAGAGAAGATTTACCCGAGCCGGACACGCCTGTTACTACATTAAATGCGCCCTGCTTAAAGGAAACGGTAATATCTTTCAGGTTATTCTCTTTCGCACCACGTACAGTGAGCAAATGACCATTGCCTTCTCTGCGTTTTGCCGGCACAGGAATCTGTTTTTTCCCACTCAAATACTGACCTGTTACCGATGCCTCACAATCGCACACACCTGCGGCAGGACCGTTATACACCACCTGTCCGCCATGCACACCTGCACCGGGACCGATATCTACGATCCAGTCAGCCGCACGCATTGTATCCTCATCGTGCTCGACCACCACCAACGTATTACCAAGATCACGCAGGTGCTGCAACGTTTCGAGCAGCTTATCGTTATCCCGCTGGTGCAGACCGATACTTGGTTCATCAAGGATATACAAAACACCCATAAGATACGAACCAATCTGGGTTGCCAGACGAATACGTTGGCTTTCTCCGCCCGATAACGTACCTGCCTTACGGGACAAGGTAAGATATTCCAGACCCACACGCTGTAAAAAGCCAAGACGTTCTTTGATTTCCTTGAGCACCCTGCCCGCTATCAGCATTTCACGTTTGGAAAGCTGCAGATTCTCAAAAAACTCGAGCGATTCGGTCACCGACAAATCGGTAAGCTCCACAATATTAAGGCCACCCACCGTTACCGCCAGACTTTCGGGCTTTAAGCGATGCCCATGACACGCAGGACACGGTACCTCACGCATATATTGTTCCAGCTCCCGCTTGGCCCATTCGCTGGTTGTTTGCGCATACCGACGTTCCATATTGGTAATCACGCCTTCAAAATACGCCATATATTCGCCGTGACCGTATTCGCCGAAGCGTACCACCTTAAACCGTTCTTTGTTATTTCCGTAGAAAATCATATCTTGTACATTCTGCGGCAAATCCTTAAACGGTGTATCCAACGAAAACCCGTAACGCTCGGAGAGTCCCTTAAAATACATCTCCGAAATGGTGCCGTCCTTTACCGACCAACCGCCGCCTCGGATAGCGCCTGCATTCACCGAAAGAGAAGGGTCAGGTACAACCAAAGAGGGGTCTATACGGTATTGCATACCAAGACCCGTACAGGTAGGACACGCACCAAACGGATTGTTGAACGAAAACATACGCGGCGTCAGCTCTTCAATACTGATACCGTGTTCGGGACAAGCATAGTTCTGTGAAAAGAGCAGCTCTTCTCCCCCAACAACGTCTACCGTCAGCAATCCGTTGGCAAGACCCGTTGCTGTTTCAACCGAATCCGCAATACGACTACGCTGGTCGGCACGCACCACCACACGGTCCACCACGATTTCGATGGTATGCTTTTTCTGTTTATCCAATTTGATTTCATCTGCGAGTTCTACCGTTTCGCCATCAACACGTGCACGGACAAAACCCGATTTACGAGCATTTTCAAACTCTTTGGCATATTCACCTTTACGTCCACGGACAATAGGTGCCAGTAACTGCAATTTCGTGCCTTCGGGCAATTCCAGAATGCGGTCGACAATTTCGTCTAATGTCTGCTGACGTATTTCTTCGCCGCAAATGGGACAATGCGGCACACCGATACGTGCATACAAAAGACGCAGATAGTCGTATATTTCGGTAACCGTACCGACTGTGGACCGTGGGTTTTTGGAGGTCGTTTTCTGGTCAATGGATATGGCAGGTGAAAGCCCGTCAATAGAATCCACATCGGGCTTCTCCATCATACCCAAAAACTGTCGGGCATAGGAAGACAAGCTCTCCATATACCGTCTCTGCCCCTCTGCATACAGCGTATCAAACGCCAAAGAGGATTTTCCCGAGCCCGAAAGACCGGTAAAAACAATCAGTTTATCACGAGGTATGGTAAGATTTACGTTTTTTAAGTTGTGTTCTCTGGCACCTTTAATGCGAATTTCCTGTTCTGCCATATACGCTCCTACAAAGTACCTTCCAGCTGTGCAATTCTGTCACGCAAGTAAGCGGCGTGTTCAAACTCCAACAGCTTGGCGGCGTTTTTCATTTCTTTTTTCAGTTGCTCTATCAGTTGTATTCTCTCACCCCGTGTGAGATTCTTAAAATCATCGGGTGTTGCCTTGCGTGTACGAATATCAATCACTTCACGCACATCTTTTACAATGGTTTTCGGTGTAATACCGTGTTCCTCATTATACCGCATCTGTATTTCACGACGACGGTTGGTTTCGGTGATAGCACGTTCCATTGACGGCGTGACACTGTCCGCATACATAATGGCCTGACCACCAACATTACGTGCAGCACGGCCAATGGTCTGCACAAGAGCGGATTCCGAACGCAAGAAGCCCTCCTTGTCCGCATCCAGTATCGCCACAAGCGACACTTCAGGAATATCCAGACCCTCACGCAGAAGGTTAATACCAACCAGAACGTCAAACTCACCCAAGCGCAAATCACGGATGATTTCCATACGTTCCATCGTATCAATATCGTGGTGCATATACCGCACACGCACACCGTTACCTTCCAAAAAGTGGGTTAAATCCTCCGCCATCTTTTTGGTAAGGGTGGTTACCAGCGTGCGTTCGCCACGTGCCGTACGCACACGAATCTCTTCCATTAAATCGTCTATCTGCCCTTCAACAGGTTTAACAATCACCTCGGGGTCAACAAGACCTGTCGGGCGGATAATTTGCTCTACAATCTGCTGAGAACGGCTTCTTTCAAAATCGCCGGGTGTTGCGGACACAAACACCGACTGATTTAATTTGCTGTAAAACTCGTCAAAATGCAGCGGACGGTTATCGTAGGCACTCGGTAAACGGAAGCCGAAATCAATCAGCGACGTTTTGCGTGCGTGATCACCGCCATACATACCACGCACCTGCGGCAAGGTAACGTGCGATTCGTCCACAATCAGCAAAAAGTCATCAGGGAAATGGTCTAACAGCGTGTATGGCGTAGAGCCGGGTTCACGGCCTGCCAGCACACGGGAATAGTTCTCTATCCCTTTACACATACCGATTTCCTGCAGCATTTCAATGTCATAGCGGGTGCGTTGTAAAATGCGTTCCGCTTCGAGCAGCTTTCCCTCTTTTTTGAAGTATTCTACCCGTTCTTCCAGTTCCGCTTCCAGCACCTTAATAGCAGCCGCCATTTTCTCGGGTGGCACGATATAATGAGAAGCCGAATAGATCCACGCATGGTGCAAATCCGCTTTTCTCTCCCCTGTCAAGGGATTGATTTCACTGATGCGGTCGATTTCATCACCAAAAAACTCTACACGGATAGCGGTATCGTCCTCGCTCGCCGGGAAAATCTCCACCACATCACCACGTACACGGAACTTATTACGTACAAAGTTAATGTCATTACGCTCGTACTGCAATTCCACCAACTGAGCCAACAGCTCATCACGATCCTTTTGCATACCGGGACGCAGGGATATGGTCATATTGCGGTAATCCTCGGGAGCACCCAAGCTATAAATACAGGAAACACTCGCCACAACAATAACATCACGGCGTTCCGCAAGTGCTAACGTGGCGGAATGACGTAATTTGTCGATATTTTCGTTGATGGCGGAGTCTTTTTCAATGTACGTGTCGGTGGTGGGAATATACGCTTCCGGTTGATAGTAATCGTAGTAGGAGACAAAATATTCCACCGCATTTTCGGGAAAAAACTCCTTAAACTCAGCACACAACTGTGCGGCAAGAGTCTTATTGTGAGCGCGAACGAGAGTGGGCTTGTTCACCTGTGCAATCACGTTCGCCATGGTAAAGGTTTTACCCGAGCCCGTTACACCAAGCAGTGTCTGTTCGGTGTCCCCACGCAAAACACCTTCTACCAGCTTCGCAATAGCTTCGGGCTGGTCGCCTGTCGGCTGATATTCACTATGCAAAACAAACTTATCCATTCTCTCACCCCCACTTGCGTAATTTTCTACAAATACAGTATACCACAAAACATTTTATAAGTAAAGAAAGAGCCGATACTTTTTTGTATCGGCTCTCAAGTTATTGCTCTTCAATTTTCCATTCGTCGTGCCAGAAAATATACGGTACGTCATCAATAAACTTAATCGGCAACCACACGTAATCCGCCATTGCAGTATTCTTCTGCGTGATTTCCTTCATAGGCATATTACAAATTTGTTCACGCCTTTCGGGAGACATCGGATAGTCTTTGTCAAATCTCGCAGCATAATATTCTACACCTGCAGTATAGCATATCCACTATGCGGTGTAAAGAAAACGTATAAAAATCCACAAAAAACGGACGAAGTTACATATAATTTGCCACCCCCTCATCCGCCTTTGCTTCGCAAAATCCACCTGCTATACGGTAGAATATACAGGAGTTCGAACCTCGATTAGTTTCTATTTTGGTGGAGACGAAGAGGATCGGTGGTTTTGTCGCCGCAAAAGTACTGTGCGGTAGTGACTACTGACAAAACCCTGTTTCCACAAGGGAAACGGTTCGAGCCTCGGCTAGTGTCTACCAAAGAAGAAAAACAGACACCCAAAAAGGTGTCTGCTTTTCTTTGGTGGAGACGAAGAGGATCGAACTCTCGACCTTACGGATGCGAACCGTACGCTCTCCCAGCTGAGCTACGCCCCCAAGCAAGACTCTGTTCCAAGTCCGTTGACAATCATACCGCAAGATATGATGTTTGTCAAGAGTTTTTTCTGCCAATGAACAAGAAAAATCCGCGACGGAAAACCATCGCGGATTTTTGTCTTGCTTATGCTGCAGGTCCGCCTGCCGCAATATAGTTTGTAGTGTAACCGTTTGCATACAGTCTGTTATACGTAAAAGCAAAGTTGCTTTCTAAATAGGTCTTAAACTCCGCGTTCTGCTCAGCAGACAAGTTGCTGTTGCCGTAGGAAATAAAATGTTCATTGTTGGGATATTTTCCTGCAACAGTGGTGTTATACCCCAACAGGCCACTTACGGAAGCGTTGAAGGTTTTATGCGAGATAGCACCCACATTCGAGGCAAAGCATTTTACTTCACGCAGCAGCGGTATAGTGTCTTTTTCATCCACTTTCATATCCGTCAAACGAATATACGAAACCTTCGTGGGCTGTTCGAAACGGATACGATCAGTAGAACCGTCACCGTCTTTTTGCTGTTTTACGGTGGTCCAAGTGGCACCGTCCTCGGAGATGGCAACCGTATAATCCACCATATTTTGTTTGCCCCAATACAGTGCAATCTCATTCACAGCAGTGGTTTTATCCAACGAGAACTCTATCGGCTGATGGAAGTCTCGTGTAGCTGTGGCGGTTGAAAGTTTGACGACATTCACATTTGCCGTTTCTGCTTCTTCTTCACCTTTAGATGCTGCAACCACACCGCTGATGCGCATTTTCGTCCATACGGTTGTTTTTAATGCGTCGGGTACTGCAAAGGTTTTTTTGCCCTTGGTACCGTTCGCCACCGTTGTAATGGTTTGCCAGGCAGAGCCGTCAAACAACTCCAGCGTGTAAGCCGTCGGATATCTATAGGTGTCTTCCCAATTTAATGTAATCGTATTGGCATGTGTCGGTGACTTAAAATCCGCCTCATACGTGGTCGTAACAGAAGTGTCAATGTTTTGATAGGTAGACCCAATCGGAATATTCACAACTATCGGAATGGTGTAACCGGTTGTAAGATCACCATCCACCGTTTTATTCAAGCTGGTGCTGCCGCCAACCGTAAGAGAAACCTCCCGAGTATCAGCATATGAATGGGCAAAGGCAATTTTAACGGTCTTCCAACCAACAGGAGCAAGTATAAAGGTTCTGCCTTCGCCGTCTACATAATAACCGAGTTCATTCGATGCAACATTCGGCATATGGTCAAGCTTGTTCAGCTCTGTGCCATCTACCGACACAGCGGTGGCATTGGTGCCGTACGCCACCAACATACGACGATCGGAAGCTTCGCTTGCGGTCAAGCTGTATGCATTCGCATTGATATAGCGGGAAGTATATACAACCGGAGCCGCTTCCGCCGAAGTATACACAGGCGTAGAGGTCAGATTATCCGCAGGAGTAATCAACAAACCCTTATACTTGGTTTTGCCTTCCATCGAATCGGTCGGCAACATGGTATCGGGCAGTTCTACCGCTACTGCAGCACCGCTCTTGAGATATACGGGAATGGTAGCCGTAGGCGCTTCTGCCGTGATTGTACGGTTACCTTCCACACGCTGATATGTCCAGAAATCATACCAGTTACCTTCCGGCAACCACAGTTCTCTCTCGTATGTGTCTGCAGAGGTTATGGGATTTACGAGGAAGCTGTTACAGAACAAATACTGGTCATTGATATCCTTTACGCTCTTTTGACCCTGATATGCAACACCAAGCGGCATGGTCATCGGTGTGGCATTCTTATTGGCATCCACAGCGGCACTGTAAAGCAAATCCTGCATATTCATACGCAGCCAATAATATTTCGGGAAACTGTTTTTCGCCACGCCGCCCTTTTGCCAGGGATTCTTAATTTGTCCGTGTGTACGCATCAAGGGACTAAAGGTGGAGAACTCTACCCAACGGGTAAACAATTCTTTTACAGGCTGCCCCTGGAAGCCGCCCATATCACCGCCGACGATATTAAATCCACCCACACTCATAGAAAGAATGCCATGAATCTGGTCTTTAAGGCCTTCCCAGCTGGATGCCTGGTCACCTGTAAAATTCATTACATATTTTTGGCTGCCAGCCACGCCACTGCGCTGGAACAGCACATAATCGTGGTCCGGATAGTAACTATCCCATGCCTCTGCTTGTACCTTTGCATAGTAGTAAGATACAAAGTTGTGCATTTCGTCGCCCTTAAGGCCATTGTACAGCAGCGTGTCATCTCTCAACCACTCGCCATAGTCAATCATAGCACCCTTGAGTCCTAAATCCCAATATTTCAACCCTTTGGAAATAGAGGTGCCGCCATTAAAGAACGAAGTCACTGCTGCAAATGCATTCGGATGAGAAAAATCGATGAAAGAGTCCAGATAGTTATTCGTAACAGGGTTGGACAAGTTTAAGGGCAACGGCCAATCTTTCTTAGCAACGCCGGGCAACAAGGTCGGCATATGTCCGGTGGAAGAATACCCGCGAGGTGTATACCACATCAGCATACGCGATCCACGTTTCTTCACATAATTATACGCCGCCGCATTGCTTGTAGAGTTCAAGCCCTCGCCGTAAACTGCCGCAATGTCGGTGATGCCCATTGCTTCCTAGCCCTCGTACATATCCACCAGATTGTTGTACGCCACCTGAATAGCTGCGGTCGTGCCGTCTGCTTCAGTCTTACCGGTCGTTTGATCGGTACGCCACGGTATCGCCTGTGCACCTAACCAATAGCCAAACGCCCACTTGGGCGGTACAATGCTGGTGCCTGTGATAGCGGTGTACTTCTTGATATTCTCAAGAATGGTACCGTTCCACATATAAAAATCAAATTTATTGCCGTCAAAGTCCACTGTGTATGCAGACGTATCTGCAACACCGATATCTGCCGTACCCGTATAGGTCATATTATACCAAACGGAGTATCCCTCACTACTATGGAAAATCGGCACGTTAATGTACGAGTCGGTGTGTGTTTCAGCAGGCGTCTCCGTGCCGTGGTAAGCGGCGTCTACGTTACGCAAGGAAAACACATAACCTACCTGATTAACGTCGTTAAAACGTTCACTGCCGTTATAAATAGCTTCTTCCTCACGAAGCGGCAGAGACATCTTGGTTTTGACAAGTGTATATTTTTGATAGCCGAGATAAATATCGTCATCTGTAAAGGTCAGCGAAATATTACCCTTTTTATCACCGACAGACAAAGTAAAGCCGGTAGCGGTTGCTTTATAATACAGCACAGTATCCCCGTACCGTACATCATCAAGCTGCCGTCATCCTTCGTTACGTATGTAATGTCCGACAATGTGCTCGGATTAAAAAAGCCCGATTTTGCCGCATCCTCGGACAAACGCAAACGGAAACCGCCTTCTACAGGGAAGGTAATATACATATGGGTATCGAAGGCAAAGCCCAGCATGCTGCCGATATTGACGCCTATATCACCGAAAGGTCCCTCATCATCTTCAGCAGAAGTGTCAAGGGCAACCGGTGCATGAATAACAAACGTGTCTTTCCCCTGCTCCGTCGATTTAACGGTACCGGGCGTATACCAAGTACACTCCGGCGATGCAGGTGCTTTCGGTCCTGCATACGCAAGGCCCGGAATACCGCTCAGGGAAAACACCATTGCCACCACACAAGCAATTGCAAGGCATTTGGTTAAATATATTTTCATATCGTACCCTCTCTCTCAAAGAAACATAGATATATACAAATATATATTACCTTATTCTGTATTCTGTGGTAAAAAGCAAGTGTGCAAGATACAAAAAGCAATATACACAACAAATCGTCTGTTCTTTTGGCTATATTTGCCATGAAACTCTCGCAAAGCGTGAAAAAGCCCCGTCACCAAAAGGTGACGGGGCTTTTTATCATTCGCAACAAGGGTCTTTCGTCTCGGGCTTCGGATCTTCGGGTGCCGTTGCCGTAGTGTCTCCCAAACCTGTAGTTTCGGAGAACAGCACATTCGCTTTGGTCATATTGACCGCATCGGTAGGTACAATGATTTTAGAAGCTTTTCCGTTGGACATAGCAACCAGGGCTTCATATTTCTTCAATTCCAGAATTGCCGCATCGACGCCCGCTTCCTTCAGTGCTTTCAAACCATCTGCTTCTGCTTTCTTAGCCAAATAGATAGCTTTTGCTTCGCCTTCCGCCCGAGCAATACGGGCATCTCTCTCACCTTCTGCAGCCAGCACCATCGCCTGCTTATCGCCTTCGGCACGGGTGATCGCTGCGGCCTTATGGCCTTCTGCCTGCAGCAAGGTCTCACGACGATCGCGTTCCGCTTTCATCTGTTTTTCCATGGCGTTTTGAATTTCCGCCGGCGGAATGATGTTTTTGAGCTCTACACGGTGCACCTTGATGCCCCATTTATCGGTGGCTTCATCAAGAATTTCGGTCATTTTACCGTTAATGGTATCACGTGAGGTAAGTGTACCGTCCAATTCCAATTCACCGACAAGATTACGCAAGGTGGTTGCGGCAAGATTTGCCAAAGCCGAAATCGGATTGACAGCCCCGTATGCATACAATTTCGCATCATAGATAGCGTAGTAGATGACCGTATCTATCTGCATTGTGACGTTATCCTTGGTAATAACCGGCTGCGGCGGCGAATCCAGCACCTGCTCCTTCAGCGTTACCTTCTTCGCAATCCGTTCCAGTACAGGTATTTTGAAGTGAATACCCGCCTGCCAGGTTTTGTGGTATTTACCGAGAAACTCGGTTACCCATTCGGTCGCCTGCGGCACAATCTTAATGCAAGTGATACACACAATAATCGCCAATACTAAAAACACAAAAAACCAGCCCATAACAATACCTCCTAAAATTACATAAGTTGTTGTTCGTTAATGTTCAATTTGAACTGCAATCCCAGTGTTTCCGCTGCTTTTCGGCACATATTCATACGCACCATAAATATTTCAAAATAGTCCATTACAGAACTGAAATGCGGATCAATCTGCAATTTTAACGTAATAAGCGTGTGATCGTCGTTGATAAACAAATGGGATTTTTCTACGGAATAGTTTACCCTGTCATGAATATCAAAGGTGGCAAAATCATTGTTACGCACACGGGAGCGACGCACATCGCTTTTATCCGCCAGAATCAAAGCTGCAGCAATAGGATTCACCGCCACACCGGTACCTTCGTCATGGTTGCCGATAGCGGTCACGACCAGTGCGAGATCTTCAGCAGTCATGCCCATTTCATCCAACAAACGAAATGCCATAACCGCACCGCTTTGTGAATGTTCGATGCGGTTGACAAGATTGCCGATATCGTGCAGATATGCGGCAATTTTAGCAAGCTCCACCTCGTGCTCACCATACCCCATGGTTTCCAAAATATACGCCGCCGTTTGAGCAACATGCGTCACGTGTGCAAAGCTATGTTCCGTATATCCCAAAGCAATCAAAGACGCATCCGCCTGACGAATATACGTATTTATCGTCTCGTTTTTCTGCAATGCTTCAAAAGTAACCATATATCCTCACATTTTCTCAATCAATAATGCGGCAATTTGTCTTGCCGCCAGCAAGCTGTCATTTGGGCGGGCGGTCGCATATGCCACGTGTACATCCACCGTTTTGCCGGCTGTATACACAAGCAAGCTGCATTGTTCTTCGCACCAAACGGCAGCGTCCCCCAGGTTAGGTGCATCCACAAGTGTACCTGCCAACGAAAGATTCTCTTTCATGGCGACATATTCTGCTTCAGAGGTTTTTTGAGCCGCTATATACACCGCAGCAAGACTATCTTCAGAAAAATATGCTACAGCACCTTCTGCGGAATCCTGCGGCCCCCCTACCCTGATGCCGCTCGCCTGCCAGATATCGTCAGCCGTCAACAAGGATATAATATCCACCGAAACATCAGGCGGTAGATCGTCATCTGTGTCCGGTGCTTCACCGCAACCAAAAAAGCACATCAAAAACAGCACTCCCGCCAAAAACAGTGTCCCGATTTTCTTCATTTCATCACCTTATTTCTTCGACCAGGTTGTTGGCAAGAACATCAACAACAAGGGATAAATTTCCAATCTGCCAAGCAGCATAGCTACGGATAACGCCACTTTGGAAAGCGTAGAATACGCAGCATAGCTTCCGACAGGGCCTACAGCACCCAAGCCCGGACCGATATTGTTAAAGCAAGCTGCGGTCGCAGTGAAATTCGTTTCAAAAGTGAACGGCTCCAACGACAAAACCAGGAATATTGCCATAAAGCAAACAATGTATATCGCAAAATACGTTCCTACACCAAACAAGGTGTTATCGTCCAACGCCTTACCGTCCATTTTTACCGTGCCCACCGAACGCGGATGCAGCATGTGTCGTATTTCACGTCGAATCATCCGTCCCAGAATCACCACACGGGAAACCTTCAGACCGCCTGCCGTCGATCCCGCACAGCCGCCCACAAACATCAACAACAGTAATATCGTCTTAGAAAAAGACGGCCACAAATTGAAATCCGTAGTAGTGTATCCCGTCGTAGTCATAACAGAGGATACCTGAAAGGCGGCATGCCGTAAAGATTCGGGAAAAGTATCATACATCGGCAAAATATTGGTGCAAACCAACACCACCGCCGCCAGCACCACACCGCCATACACCCACAGCTCCACGTTATGAAACACATAACGGAAGCGACGAGTCAACAGGAAATAATAAACGGTGAAGTTGACACCGAACAGCAGCATAAATACTGTGATAACCCATTGAATATAGGGGCTGTACGATGCTATGCTATCCGATAAAACACCAAAACCGCCCGTACCTGCCGTACCAAACGCATGCAGGATACTTTCAAACAAGCTCATACCGCCGCAAAGCAGCAGAACAATTTCCACAACGGTCATAACGATGTAAATCAGATACAGGATTTTCGCAGTATCCTTGATACGCGGCACCAATTTGCCAACCACAGGGCCGGGCATTTCAGCACGCATAATGTGAATCGGTCTGCCCGAAACATTAGGCAACAACGCCATCACAAATACCAGCACGCCCATACCACCGATCCAATGGGTAAAGCTACGCCAGAAAAGCAAGCCCTTACTCATTGCTTCCACGTCGGTCAAAATCGAAGCACCTGTAGTGGTCAAACCGCTGACCGTTTCAAAAAGCGCATCGGCAAAATGCGGGATTTCACCGCTGAGAAAAAACGGCATAGCACCGACAAAGGAGAGCAATACCCAAGTCAAAGAAACAATGACAAAGCCCTCTTTCGCATAAATCAAGGTGCTTTTCGGTTTGCAAAGCAGTACAAGCAGCAAACCCACAAGCACGGCGGTGCCGATTGCCCACAAAAACGCCATATAGCAGGATTCCCGATATAGCAACGAAACGATGAGCGGCAAAATCATCAGCCCTACTGCCGCCAGCACCATTCGCCCAACGGTGTTTCCTATCATTTTATAGTTCATAACTGTTAAACATCGCCTTTACAGCAAAATTTCCGAAAGATCGTCCATCTGCTTACCCGCAGCAAGCACCACCACTTTATCTCCTACACGAATCGCATCATCACCGGTCGGTAAAATAGCATGCTTTCTGCCACGCAAGATACCCGTAATCAAAATATCCGGTTTTAGCGAAAGGTCCTTGAGCGGAATGTTACAACCCTTAAAGTCGGCACCAACACGAAACTCCAGTGCCTCCGCCTTTCCATCCATCAATGTGTACAATGTTTCTACATTGCTGCCTTCAGAGTTTTTCAGAGCACGTGCATAGCGTGTGAGCACGTCTGCGACAATGCGTTTGGGCGAAATCGTACATTCCAGCCCCAGCTTTTCTGCCATAGCAGACAGCTCGTGTCGGTTTACCTTGGCGATAACCTTCGGTACATTGAGCGAGGTTGCAAAGAAAGAAACCAAAATGTTTTGCTCGTCCATACCGGTCAATGCAACAAACGCATCCACATTGCCGATCCCCTCTTCCATCAACAGCTCCTGTTGTACGCCGTCGCCTTCAATGACCACCGCCTGCGGCAGTAGTGCAGCGAACTCTTCACACTTTTGGCGATTATTATCCACCACCTTAACAGCGGTACCGTTATCAATCAGCATTTTAGCAAGATAGTATGCCGTTCGGCCGGCACCCAATAGCATCACGCTTTTTGCCTGTTTCTGAATGATGCCTATCTGGCGCAGTAGCTTATGAATTTCATTCGGGGTGGCGGAGATACCGATGCGGTCACCCTCCTGCAGCACAAAGTTACCGTCGGGCACATATACTTCCTCGCCGCGTTGCACCACACATACCAGAAACTTAGCGGAAAACTTTTTACGCAGCTGCATCAGGGAACAACCGATCAGTGCAGAGTCGTGCCGCAGCACCACCTCAATCATTTCGAAATTGCGTCTTGAGAAGGTTTCCACCGTCAGTGCAGACGGCAGTTTCAAAATCTTAAACAGCTCCTGTGCGGTCAACAGCTCGGGATTGATCGCCATGGAAAGATTGAGGTACTGGCGTAAATGTCCCAAGCTCTGATCATTGTATTCCGGTTTGCGAATGCGGGCAATGGTATGTTTTGCTCCCATTTGCCGTGCAATATGGCAGCTAAGCATATTAAACTCATCGGAGCCGGTAACCGCTACCAGCAATTCCGCCTTGCTCACTCCCGCTTCTTCCAGTGGTTCATAATCAACACCGTTACCGCAAACGCCGATAACATCATAAATATTGGTAACCTCCGCCAGCGCAGCAGGATTGCTGTCCAGTGCCACAACCTCGTGTCCTTCGTTTACCAAATCTCCTAAAATGGTAGTGCCGATCTTTCCGCAGCCCACAACAACCACTCTCATATTTTGCCTTCCTTTACAGCAGATACACGTTCTTTTCTACCTTTCGAATGATTATACCATATATTTTTCTGTTTTTCCATACTTTGTGTAAATATTTTCAAAAAAGCAAAAACCGCTATGCAGAAATCTGCAAAGCGGTTTCCATTACCATACAAACACGTCTCCGTCACATACTTTTTGTACCGGGACAGCCACGGCGTCTCCCAATCTGTCAATACATTCCAACGACCAGGTGTCATTGTAGTGATTGACAAGCACCTGTGCGGTTTTTGTGTCCCGAATGTGCGGTAACAAAGCATCCCATTTGAAATGTGCCATCTCGGTCACCACCGCCGCAGAAGGCAGTTCTTTCGCCAACGCCGGAAAATCCGACGGTTGACCGGAGTGCATATCTCCCGTAAAAAACAAGCGTTGTCCGTCCCCTTCTACCATAAACGCAAAAGAAGGATGCCTGCCGGCCATATGATCGGTAGCAATAGCAGTCACCGCAATATTCTCATCACGGTATATCTCGCCCGCCTCATACGTATGTAACCGCAATCTTGCGGTATCAAAGGATTCCGTACGAGCCAATACAATACCGTGCAAGGCATCCACCGTCTGCTGCTCGGTCACATATACATCAAAGTCAGCTTCCCGAAAACACCAGTTACAAAGATCCAACAAATGCGGCAGGCCTGCCGTATGGTCACCGTGACGATGGGTGATAAACACTGCACGTATATCTGCAAAATCAATATTGTTCCTGATAAACAGGTCCGCAACCGGTGCACCTGCATCAATCAGATACTGTTTACCGCCGCAAGTCAGCATTGCGCACGAGCAGAATCTGTCAGCCGTCGGCACACCGTGTCCCGAACCTAAAAACTGCAATCTCACACGTTACCCTCCCTCGGGGGAATATTACCTTGTGAAAAAGGATACCACAGTAGTTCATCTCCTGTCAAGTTTTCCCTGTACATATCCACAGAAATAACGTCGGGAGTGTAATACCCTGTATAGCGGTATATGCCGGCATCTACATCGCAGCAAGACGTGTAAAGCGAATATACTTTACTGCCATCCTCCAGCGTAACACAGCCAAGCGGCACCTCCACCGAGCGTAACGCATGAAAAAATTGCATAATATTATCCTCTTTTTTCTCGTGTGGCGTGATGTGTCCCTTCACAAAAGCAGCACGCACAAAGCGAGAGGCGGAGGAATAATCGCCGGGCAGACCCACGCCGCCCATTCCCCGACTGTAGGGCTGCAAGGAAGCTTTATCGTACAGCGTATTTGCAGGCGGCGTGTCCCGCAGCTGTAAAAACTCGGTCAAATGCAGCAGGTGATAGTCAAACGGCGGATTGTTGGTCAGCACACCTACAGGATTATCATATACTTGTAGCCCGTTGTTCGTTTGTTCCACCACAACGGAGCCCCCCTTATCCGACACCAACCAATGCAAAGGCGCAGGCGGCAAATCAGCGCTGAAAGCCGTATCGGTAATACGCACTGACCGCAAAAGTGCTTTAACCTCCGTAACAGTGGCACATTGAGAAAGCACCCACGGGATCATTTCAAAGGACGCCACATTATCATAACCGTGCGCAGGCGGCAAATACACGGCATTACCTGCAAACAACAAGCCGGCCGCACACAACCCCTTCTCGTTCATCGCATCGTAGTACAAAGGGTACCCTGCACGTATTGTCGCCATACCTGTCATGGCATAATGCCGGCACGACATTTCGTTGTGCCGCCACTTAAACACAAAATGACGTGGTGTTATCACCACCCCTTCCCCGTATGACCGCTCATAATCCAATGTCCTTCCGAAGAAGTGACCGTTTGCAAAAAGTGAAATTGCCGTACACATACTAACACCCTCCCCTGACAGCATTTCACAAAAAATGTATTGTATACTTCTCTTGTTTGGTGTATGGTCGTTTTAGTATTCCTGTAAGAACTAAAGAATAAAATATTTTGATTGAATTGTAAAACAAAAAAGACCGCTTTGGCGGTCTTTTTTGTATATCAGAATTGAAAATACTCTTTTGCGTTTTTATAGCAAATGCCTTCCACAATGTCTTTCAGTGCTTTGCGGTCGTCGGGGTACTCCCCTTCTTCTACCCAAGTACCGAGCAAATTGCAAAGAATGCGTCTGAAATATTCGTGACGCGGATAGGAAACAAAGCTTCTCGAATCGGTCAGCATACCGACAAATTTACCGAGCAAGCCGAGGTTAGCAAGTGCTTTCATCTGCTCCTGCATACCGTCACGGTTATCATTAAACCACCAACCCGAGCCAAACTGTATCTTACCGGCCGTAGGACCCTGCTGGAAGTTGCCGAGCATAGTGCCGAGCACATAATTATCCTTCGGGTTCAAGGTGTACAGTATTGTCTTAGGCAGGGCGTCCTTTTTGTCCAGTGCATCCAACAGGCGAGACAACGGTTGGGCAACCTCGAAATCATTCACCGAGTCAAAGCCCGTGTCTGCACCCAGCTTATTGAACATGCGGGTGTTATTATTACGCATAGCACCGATATGCAGCTGCATGGTCCAGCCACGTTTTGCGTATTCTTCTCCCAAAAACACCAATTTCTCAATAACGTCATCGCTGAACGCATCTATGGAATGGTCGGATAAGCGACAGCCGTTTTCGTGGAAATAGTCCATTCTTTCAACGATATCGTCTCCGATTGTCGCAAAATTCGGGCGGAAGGTCGGCAAAACCTTGGTTTCAAAATGTTTCAAAGCTTTATGATAACGCAGGTCATCATACGGGTCATCGGTCGTACAAATCGTTTCCACGTTCGAGCGACGAATCAGGTTTTTCGCAGAAAAAGAGGCATCCTGCAGCTTTTCGTTACAGGTATCCCATATTTCCTTGGCCGTATCCTCCGTAAGCGGTACATCAATATCAAAATACCGTTTCAGCTCCAACGCCGTCCAATGATACAGCGGGTTGCCGATGAGCAGCGGTATAGTGCGTGCAAAACCCATCCATTTTTCAAACTCATCACCGTCACCGGTAATCATTTCCTCCGCAATGCCGTTAGAACGCATCTGACGCCATTTATAATGATCGCCGCCAAGAAACAGCTCATACGCATTTTTAAAGCGGTGATCTTCGGCAATCATCTGCGGAGAAAGATGACAATGGTAATCGATAATCGGTAAACGCTCCGCAAAATCATAGTACAGCTCCTTCGCCGTCCTATTCTTAAGCATAAAATCTTCGTTAATGATACCCATCCATACATCCTCCTTACCGCTTCTATCGTTTAAAATATACCACATTATTCATCAAATTGCAATGACCAAACCACAGAGGGTAAATGTTTTTTAAGATATCCTCTCTTCCCCTTGACATTCGACAAAAAAGTTGATATGCTGATAGTAATAAAAATTTGGAGGTAATACATATGTCTTTAAATGAAATGTTACAAGATTTTGTCAACAAGGATCGCGACGAATTGCTGTTCATTGCAAAACGTGCCATGGGCGAGTTGCTCCCCTACTGCAAAAAAGTTGATCCGGACAACGACGGTTTCTTTATGCTCACCGCAATCATTTTGACCGCTATCGGTGCTGACGGCAACCTGTCCGCTTTGGAGCGTTCCTTCCTGCGTGACGTTCTGGAACAGGACGACGATACCATTTCCAACTTCATCAAAATGTATGACAAGAGAATGTTTGAAACCGTGGATAAGTTTGCTGATGCTCTTGGCAGCGAAGTGAAAGCCCACGTTTTGATGCTGGTTATCAGCGTTGCTTCCGCCGATGAAACCATCTGCAAGGAAGAAACCGCTTTCATCAAAAAGATTCTCGCTTAATGACAAAAGCATTGGATGCCTTCGCATCCAATGCTTTTTTTACCCGATTCATTTCTTGAAGGGAGAAAACATCTATGGATTTTAATGGATTTTTACAAGAGTTTGTGAACAAGCCGTATGACGAGCTGGTTTTTATTGCAAAAAAAGCTATCGGTGAATTGCACCCCGCCTGTGCCGCAGTAGATACTGACAACAACGGTTTCTTTATGCTGACAAGTATCGTTCTTGCCGCCATCGGTGCAGACGAAACCCTTACAGATAAAGAGCGTGGGTTCCTTCGCGACGTATTGTCCATCAGTGACGAAGCCGTTACCAAATACATCAAGCTGTACAACAAAAGCATGGTAGATTTGGTGGATTCTTTCGCCGATAATCTGAATACGGAAATCAAATCTCACGTGATGATGCTTGTACTCAGTATCATGTGTGTAGACGAAAAGATTTCCAGAGAAGAAACCGCTCTCATCCGTAAATTATTAGAGTGATATCCCGTAAACCGTCTCGTTTACAAAACGAGACGGTTTTCTTTTTCGTCACCACTCTCCCCTTGATTTCAGTGTCGAAATATGGTAAAATAAGCACAATATTTGAAAGGAGTTTCGATATGGAAAAGATAAATCCGAAATACGAAGCATTATTTACTCCGTGGAACATCGGCAAGGTGGAAATCAAAAACCGCATTGTGATGTGTCCGATGGGCGGCACCTCTCTGTTCGGCTGGTTCGAGCTCGGCGGTTGTCACTTTGATAAAGAGGCAGCGAAGTTATTTCTTGAACGTGCTAACGAGAATGTCGGTCTGATTATCCCCGGCATTGCCCCCTTGCGTGACACCTTCTGGGGTAAGTGGTTGTGGCAGAATCCCAAGATGTTCGAGGAGCTCAAGGAGTTTATGGATGAAATCCATAAAACCGGTGCAAAGCTGTTCGTACAGCTGACCGCAGGTATGGGACGTTCCTGGGCTATCACCGAGTTGGTTGCACCTTTACATAAAAACAAAGTAACCCGTGCACTTATCAAACCCATTATTGATACTTCTCACGAACTGGCTTCTCCCAGTCCGCAGAAATCCCGTTGGGCACACGATATTATCTGTCCCGAAATGACGGTAGAGCAGATTCACGAAATCATCGAAGCATTCGCCAAAACTGCCAAGCTGTGCCGTGGTGCCGGCGTTGACGGTGTCGAGGTACACGCCGTACACGAAGGGTATCTGTTAGACCAGTTTGCTATCAGCTTCTTCAACAAACGCACCGACGACTACGGCGGCAGCTTTGAAAACCGTTATCGTTTCGCTGTGGAGGTGGTACACGCCATCAAAGAAGCTTGCGGCGAAGATTTCCCCGTATCTCTGCGGTATTCGGTAGAATCCAAAATGAAGGGCTTCTGCGAAGGTGCTATGCCCGGTGAGGATTACGTGGAAGTCGGCAGAAATATGGAAGAATCCGAAATAGCAGTCAATTATCTGCAGGATGCAGGCTATGATATGTTAAATGCCGATAACGGCACCTATGACTCCTGGTACTGGGCACATCCCCCGATGTATATGCCTGAAAACTGTAACCTCCAAGACGTGGCACACATCAAAGA
>JAZNXY010000082.1:0-11013 GCA_045594105.1 Acutalibacteraceae bacterium
TTGTGTCTACCATCACTATACCACTTCAGCTTGCAACGCAAGCCGTGCTTTTTTGTGCTAAAATATAGCAAATAGCTGTAGGGAGGTGCCATTATGGCAGCATTTGACCAACCTTGGCCGAAGTCATTTTCGGTAGATTTACAACCGATTGGTGCGTTGTCATCGGCGCAGCAAACGCCGTTTGCTTTTGTGCTGACTTTTGAAAAAGAGACCTTGTATGTACAGTTTCCGTCGTTTGGCGGTGTACGTATCAGAAACGGGCACGAGGGCTTTTTCACACCCGATGCATTGAAAGAAATCAACTATACAGAAAAAAGCGGTGTTGTGACTGCGACTGCAGGGGATACTGCTGTGTCGATTGCGCAAGACGGCACCTTGACCGTGTGTAATGCACAAGGCGAAAAGGTCCTTTCGGTGTGCGGTGCGGATATCTTGCAAGGCACTGACGGTATCGATGCACGTACTAAGGTGCATCTGCCGTTGGGAGTGGACGAAAGCGTATACGGTTTTGGGGAACGGTTTAACACCTTTAACCAGAACGGACACCGTTTGCCGCTGTGGAACGTAGATACCATTTACCACGTGGCCCCTGCCGAAGGGGACAAGGTGGAAGGGTATAAAAACATACCGTTTTTCCATAGCTCCAAAGGGTATGCATTCTTCTATAACAGTGCCGCAAATGCGGTTGCCGACCTGACAAATGGATTTACTTTAACGGTGGATACCGTTGTTCTCGATTGGTACATATTTACGGGCACGCCGCTTCAAAACATCCGCCAGTACACCGACCTGACAGGCAAGCCGATTTTGCCGCCACGTTGGGCATTTCGGTATTGGGCGGGTGCCGGTGCCTCTATGTGGCAAATCAAGGGCAGCAGCGATTAGGATGTATTATCCTGCCTGCAGGATTGCTTTGACGGTTACAATAAGCTTGGCACAGGGCTGCCGACGTTGTATGCCGAATACCCCGTTCCGTTTATTGAGGAAAGCTTCAAGCTGGCAGAGAAAAACGGCACAAAACTGCTGATGTGGGTACGCCCCAATCTTGCCAAGGCACGGATGAAGCAGATTTTGGGTGAGTCGGATGAACAAAAGCTGCCTGTGACCGACACTACTGACTGGTTGCGGGTAAAGGATTGCATTGACTTTACCCACCCACGTGCCAAAGACATTGTAAAAGGCATTTATAAAGACCAATGGTTGTGGGGTCTTAAGGGCTCTATGATTGATTTCGGTGAATATTGGCCATGGAATGCCACGGCGTACAACGGTTTAAGCGGCAACGAAATGCACAATTTTCAAACCTACTATTACAATAAAACCATGTATGAAGCGTGGCACGATCAAATGGGAGATGATTATATTACCTTCTCCCGTTCTGCGTGTGCGGGCAGCCAGAAATGGTCTGCAAACTTCGGCGGTGACCAGGCGAGCACGTGGTTTGGTCTGCAGCAGAATATTTCGGGCATTTTATCGCTTGCCAGCTGCGGCTTTAGTATATGGGGCAGTGATATTGGCGGATTTTTCGGTACACCTACTACCGATACCTATTGTCGCTGGGTAGAGTTTGCCACCTTCTCACCACTGATGCGTGCACATGGCATCGTGACTGCAAAGGATCCTTGGCAGTTTGGAAAAGAGGCAGAAGAGATCTTCAAAAAGTATTTTACACTGCGTGAAAATATGCTGGATCTGCTGTATTCTGCGGCAGTACACTCACATAAAACCGGCGAACCGATGGTCAAGGCGATGGCGGTGGCGTATCCGCAGGATAAACGTTTTTACTCCACCGATGACCAATACCTGTTCTGCGATTGTCTGCTGGTGGCACCTGTGTATATGGAGGATGCCTCTTATCGTGCGGTGGCATTGCCCGACAGTGGCTTTACGGATTTCTGGACAGGTGAGCGTGTGGAAGGCGGTAAAACGGTAACGTATGATACGCCGCTTTCTACCATTCCCGTGTTTGTAAAAGACGATGCACTGTTACCGCTGACACAGCACAATACACCTGTATATATGGTGACCCAACCAACAAAAGCCACCGAGCACACGGTGTATTATGAGCAAAAAGAGCTGAAAATCACCGTTTCGTTTGACGGACATACACTTTGCGTAGATGGCGATGTGGACAGACCTGTAATGCCGTTTGGCTTTACACCGAAAGCGGTGTTGGTAAACGGAAAGGAAGGGGGCGCTTTCGTTGGTTAAGATGTTTTCTACCACAAAATGGTTTGAAGGCGATTGGCACTACCACTCTGTGAGTGTGGAGGATCGCGAGGTTTCCCTGCCGCATTATGCAGATTACGGAGATACCGCCGTGTCCTACACAAAGGTGTTTTCCTGTAAAAAGGGAGAACACAAACGGTATTTGCTCTGCTGTGAAGGTAATCACCTTGACGTGACAGCTGTGATGAATGGTATGCCGCAGACGGCAGATGTTGATAAAAACAGCGGTTGTATCTGTTGGGATGTTACCGAAAGTGTGGCTGAAAATAACACATTGGTGCTTTCGGTGGCGGATGCACCTATCGGTACCCGTGGCGGCATTCACCGTAACGTGTGGTGGAGAGAAACAGATGCTGTCAGCATCTCCAATCTGCCGCAAATCACTACATATTTTACTGCGGCAGGAGTTGCGTGTATGCGTACCGAGCTGCGTCTGTCAAATGTGGCGGATATACCAAAAAACATGACCGTTTCTTATCGTGTGGTATCCTCCCAAGGGGAAACGATACACGCAGGTGAGAAGAAAACCATTGTATGTCCTGCCGTTGAAAGTGCGGTAGCGATTGCGGTGGATTCGCTGCGTGTGGATGCCTGGACACCCGAAAAACCTGTCATATACCGTTTGGAAGCGGAGATTAAGGACGGGGATACGGTTGCAGAAAAAATGTCGAAGGTGTTTGCGTTCCGTGCGGTCAGTTTTGAAAACGATTTTTGCTTTGTGAACGGCGAGCTGTGTTTCCTGAAGGGGTTGTATTATACCCAGCAGGATTTGTTGGCACCTGCCGATAACGGTTGGTGGCGGTTGTGTCGTCACGCACAAGAAATGGGTTGTAATGCGATTGTCGCTGCGGCACCTCCTGCCTTTGCGGAGGACACCGCCTTACAAATGGGACTCTTGCTGTTAAAAGCAGAGCAGCTGCCGCAAAATGTGCAGATATATACCCCTTTCACCTTTACCGACGGTACCGATTCTGCCGCAAAACAGCGTGAAACCGCACTGGCGGCTTTGGCGGCATTCGGCAGAGCGGAAAAGGATAGCCATTTAGCCGGCTTTTTCCTGGATCATCGTATGGCGGTGGACGATTTTGGCTTACGCATGCTGACGGTGCCGCTGTTTGCGGCGGCTTTCGGAAAAAAACCGATTTTCGAAATGGAATATGCCGATAAAACGGTGGCACTGTACGGTAATGCGGTATCCTACACGGTATATCTCAATGACCATCCGATGCAGGAGCTGCCCACGGCGGGCGCACTGACCCTGTTTTCCTTGGATACACCGTTTGCAGAGCTGAAGATAGCGGCACATTTTGCAAGCGGTGCTGACCTTGTCAGAAGGTTGCGCCCGACAGGTAGGGCTGTTGCTTTACGGGTAACGGCACATACGTATGGACGTAACTTGTCCAAAAACCGTGTGGATTACATTCCTGTTACCGCTGAAGCGGTGGATAGCTACGGCAATCGGGTGGCGGATTTTACCGATGTGGTGGAGTTTATACCGTATACGTCGGGTGTGTTACGTGCTAAGACGGATTTTACCGCAGAAACCGGTATTTCTTCGGACAAGTTCGGTAATGTGGTGGGCGGTAAAACGGTAGCAGAATGTGTTGATGGGTATCGAGTCACCATGCAAAACGGTGTTGCGGTAGTACGCTTATCCGCAAAGAGCAACTCTCGCTTTACCGCTGTTTCTGCAGAGTGCTCTCTCGGCAAGGAGACAGTATATATCAACTATTAAAAAAGCTGCCTTCGGATGATCCGAAGGCGGCTTTTTCACATATCGGGTACACTGTCTAAAGCGGCGAGGATTTTTTCGGTGCGTTGTTCGTCAGACAACCTTTCTTTGCGGGTAAACAGCATTAAGTACTCCACGTTGCCGTTAGTGCCGTGAATAGGGGAGACGGTCATATCTGCCAGATGCAGTCCGTTTTCTTTGGCACTGTCTGCGATTTTTTTCATTAACGGCGGTAAAATAGCAGGGTCTTTGACAATGCCGTTTTTACCGAGATCCTTTTGTGCCGCTTCAAACTGCGGCTTAATAAGACAGATAACTTGTCCGTTTTCAGATAGGATTTCGTTCATAGCAGGGAAAATCTTAGTCAGGGAAATAAAGGATACGTCAGCGGTTACCATATCACAAATACCGCCGATTTGCTCTGCCGTCAGCCGCCGTGCATTGGTGCGTTCCAGGACGGTTACCCTGGGGTCGTTACGCAGTTCCCACGCCAAAATGCCGTATGCAACATCGACCGAGCATACGTGTGCAGCACCGCTTTGTAACAGACAATCGGTAAAACCGCCGTTGGAAGCGCCGATATCGCACACCCGTAATCCTGTGGGATCAACCTTGAAAACGGACAATGCTTTTTCCAATTTATAGCCCGAACGGCTGGCATATTTGCGTGCTTTTTCTTTTAATGTGAGCACGGTGTCTGCTGCGACCGATGTGCCGGGCTTGTCGGCAGGCACTGCACCTATGTATACCCGCCCTTCCATAATGAGAGCGGCTGCCTCGGTTACCGACACGGAAAACTGTGCCGCCGCCAAAGCATCTAATCTTGTGGTTTCCATTGCTTCACCTCAAAGTGACAGAGAATTTTGATAATAATTGACAGGGACGGTAGGAAAGCTTTGAACGGCGTAACCCTTCGTCGCCCGCATCATCCTCACGATTGATATATACGGTGTTTTCCGTTTGCATATAGGTGGCAAAGGCCTTGGATACCGCCTGATATACGCCGTCAAAGCGAGTGTCTGCTTTTTCTACGTGCACAAACAGGGTATCTTCGACAATTTCGCCTGCGGTTACTGCGACAATCTCGTTGTTATCCCACAAAGCACCTGCGGTGATACCCAGCTCGACACAGTGCTCTAACAGGTGGATACTGCGTAGACCTTCCTCTGCTTCAATAATGCCGACCTCGCCGGTGACAGCGTGTGTTTTTAAGAAACGCTGTATAAATGCGGTGGCCTTGGGTATGTCGGCGGGTTCTAACAGGCGGAACACACAGTCGGGATGTGCCGCATAAAACCGTTTTAAGTGGTTTCTCTTGCCGGATAAATGTCTGCCGGGAAATGCAAGGAAGGTTTCGTACGTATACAGGTAATCCGCCGAATCCCGCCATTCCTTGACGGTACAGCGGTCACCGTAATGAGCAACCAACAGCTCCTTTGCTGCTTCAGGAATGTCCACGAAAATGAGCGAATCACCACGTTCTTTGCAATCGGCAAATAATGCCTGGACAGCGACAATCACGTCGCCGTCACCGACAGGAAAAACGTGCAGCTTTTTGCCGTTCATGCCCATAATGCGGAAACACAGCATATCTGAAACAATGCAATATTCGGTTTTGAAAAGCTTGCGCCACATATAGACACAACCTACCGTGTAGTCGCAGACACGGTACGGCTGCTTGTCCATGTATTCCCGCAAAAAAGACAGTGCCTCGCGGGTTACGGGGGAAAACGAGAGCAAACAAAACACTCCTTGATACATAAGTATTATTAGCATACCTTTTTTTGACGGTTTTTTCAATATATTTTGGAAAATCCCCGAAAACTTTTTGTTTTTCGTGCATACTAACGCCGAAAGGGGTTGTATGTGTGGAAAAACAGTTTTTGAAAGATATCGCAGCCGCATTGCAGGTAGAAACCTGCAGCGGTGTACAGGATGCTACCGCAACGCAGCTGTACCGTGCCATATCACGTGCGGCATTAAAACGGGTATATCCTTTATGGAACGGTGAGAGAAGCGGTAAACAAGCGGCGTATCTGTCGGCAGAGTTTTTACTCGGCCGTATGACATTTTCCAATTTGCTGAATATGGGTCTTTTAGACGAAACGGTGTCTTTGTTGTCCGAAAAGGGTGCTGATTTGCGTATGCTGGAGCAGGTGCGTGACCCGGCACTCGGCAACGGCGGCCTCGGTCGGCTTGCAGCTTGCTTTTTGGATGCGGCGGCGACCAAAGGCATTCATCTCAACGGTTACGGTATTCGGTATCGGTATGGATTGTTTCGTCAGAAAATCGAAAACGGCTTTCAGGTGGAGGAAGCAGACCATTGGACCGCATGGGGCGATCCGTGGTCGGTACGCAGGGAAGAGGAAAAGATAAAAATCGAAATGGGTGACGGAGAAGTATTTGCAGTGCCGTATGATATGCCGGTGATTGGCTATGGCGGGCATACAGTCAATACCCTTCGTTTGTGGCAGGCAGAGGCGGTATTGCCCTTTGATTTTGCTGCGTTTGACAGTGGCAGATATACGGCGGCATTTGCAGGAAAAACGGCGGCGGATACGCTGACAGCGGTGCTGTATCCCAATGACAGTATACCGGCAGGCAAAAAGCTGCGTCTGAAACAGCAGTATTTCTTTGCTGCTGCATCAATACGGGATATGGTGCGTGCTTTTAAGCGTAGGGGCGGTGCGGATTTTAACCGTTTTGCCGACAGCTACACGGTGCAGCTTAACGATACTCATCCCGTGGTGGCCATTCCCGAGCTGATACGTTTGCTGACGGAGGAAGGACTTTCCTTTGAGGAATCCTTAACAGTGGTGAGAAGTGTATTTGCGTACACCAACCATACTATTATGCCCGAAGCACTGGAAAAATGGGATGTGCGACTGTTCAAGCAGGTGTTGCCGCAGGTGTATCCTGTCGTGCGATGGTTGCAGCAGGCGTTGCGTAAAGAGTTGCGTCAAAAGGGTGTTACCGATTTTACGGAGTTTGATATATTGGCAGACGGACAGGTGCACATGGCACGTATGGCACTGTTTGCATCTCACGCAGTGAATGGGGTTGCCGCTATTCACAGCGACCTTTTGAAAACACGGGTGCTGCCGCATTGGTATCGGTTGTACCCCGATCGTTTTCATAATATCACTAACGGCATTACACCTCGTCGCTGGCTGGCACTTGCGAACCCTGAGCTTTCTGAGCTGATTACCGCACGTGTCGGTGATACGTGGGTTACGAACCTTGACAAGCTACAGGATTTGCGTGTGTATGCCGACGATACCACATTTCTGGAACAGCTGCGGTTTATGCGGCAGAAAAAGAAAAAACAGCTTGCGGCATACGTGGAAAAGCAACACGGTCTCTCGTTACGTTGGGATTTTATGCTGGATGTACAGGCAAAACGCCTGCACGAATATAAGCGACAGCTGTTAAACGCCTTGTCTATTTTGGATATTTGTTTTGCGTTACAGGACGGTGAACTGCCGATGTTCCGTCCTACCGCCTTTTTGTTTGCTGCTAAAGCGGCACCGGGGTATTACCGTGCAAAAGCGGTGATAAAGCTTATCAATGCGGTTGCCACCTATGTAGAAAAAGACCCGCAGCTGCAAAGCAAGGTACAGGTGTTGTTTATTCCCGATTATTCGGTATCCCTTGCTGAAAAGCTGATACCGGCAGCGGATATATCCGAGCAGATTTCCACTGCAGGCACCGAGGCGTCAGGTACAGGCAATATGAAGTTTATGCTGAATGCCATACCCACCCTGGGCACCTATGACGGTGCCAATATCGAGATAGTCGAGCGAGCGGGTCGGGAAAACAATTATATTTTCGGGGCTACGGTGGAAACATTGGATTCAATTCGTGATACCTATGACCCGAATGCTCTGCTTGCTGCCAATCCTCGCTTAAAACGGGTGGTTGATGCATTGGTAGACGGTACGTTGGATGACGGCGGCAGCGGTATGTTTGCCGATCTGTATCGTTCTTTGACCGAAGGAGCAGATGCCGATCGTTATTATGTGCTGGGTGATTTTGCGGCATATACGACCGCACGGCTGCAAGCAAACACCGACTATGCAAACGGAGATGCTTTTGCAAAAAAAGGATTGCTCAATATGGCTGCGGCCGGCTTTTTCTCTGCAGACCGTTCCATTGAAGAGTATGCCGAACACATCTGGCATATATAAAAACACGGTGTATCCAAGCGGATACACCGTGTTTTTTTTACAGTTTTGCATTCAGTCGATTGCGTGTGGCACGTATACAGAGAAATACCGTTATCCAGATGATACAATAGCTTACTAAGAAGATGCCTGTAAAAATGGCAAGCACCATGGGTTCAAACGGAATCCAGGTGTTTAAGATGTAGCAAAGGGAATAGGAGATGTACAGCAGACCGAAATGGCAGCCGAGGGATTTTGCTATCGGCCAATGCTCAATTTGGTTAAACACACTGACGCCCGCTTGTATAAAGGCGAGCAGGTAGGTGGAAACGACGGCGGCAAGCACTTGACCACCTGTGAGCGAAAAGGAGGGTATGGTGAGAGAAAGAATAAAAAAGACGACAGCAGCAACAATGGGGCCAAATCCACCGAACATAAGGCCACGATGTAAAAATGCTTTTAAGTATTTGCTCATATTAAAGACCTAACCTTTCTTTGACAGATTTCAGTTGCCTTCTGGATACATAATCCTCGTATCCGTTTTGGAATGTTACGCGTAAAGCACCTCCGAAGGTTGCATCGAATCGTTTGATTTTTCGGATATTGGCAATGCAGGATTGATTAATTTTCACAAAGCTGTCGGGAAGTGTGCGTTCCACCTGGTATAACCGTGCCCGCACGGTGTAAGTGCCTGTTTCGGTGACGGCGACCACCTTGTTGTTCTGTACGGTCAAGCAGAAAACGTCGGTGGGCTTCAGCGGAATAGCCGCACGGTCTTGGTTGTAGCCAATCAACGAAAAATCGTTTGCCGCCAATTGTTTGATTTCTTCGATTAACGGTGTGTGCTTGTGTGCGTAAATACAGACTTCTTCTTCACGTTCATCGGTGATAATAACGGTGCATTTCAAATCCTCATCTCCTTTCGTGAGTAGTGTAACATCGTTGATTTTACTTTGCAATAAAATATGGGCAAGCGGCAGAAATCCTCTTGTAAGCGGGATGTACAAAATACGTGGAGGCGGTGGTGCACATGGACATAGTATGTGCTTCGTACTACAAAAAAGAGGATACCCAAAAGGGTATCCTCTTTTTTTGGCGGAGAAGGAGGGACTCGAACCCTCGCGCCGGTTACCCGACCTACGCCCTTAGCAGGGGCGCCTCGTCACCAACTTGAGTACTTCTCCGTATATTGCAAAAACAGGTGCAGTGATCAGCTGTTTCGCATATTCTTTTTTTAGAAAGATGGCGGAGAGAGTGGGATTCGAACCCACGGCTCCTTTCAGAGTCACTGGTTTTCAAGACCAGCTCCTTAAACCGCTCGGACATCTCTCCGGATAGGCAACGGCAATATATTATCACGGTTTTCTCCTTTTGTCAAGATAACCTTCTGAAAAATTAAAATTATTTTGCTTTTTTCTATTGACTTTTTCCGCTGTTTTCATTATAATAACCTAGCGCTTGAAAAATGACACGGAGAGATGGCTGAGCTGGCCTAAGGCGCACGATTGGAAATCGTGTAAGCGTTAATAGCGCTTCGAGGGTTCGAATCCCTCTCTCTCCGCCAACAAGAAAGAGGATGCCCATTTTGGGTATCCTCTTTTTTGTTTTCGTAGATGCTGAAGTGGATTCGAACAGTAATTACCGCGTATAACGCGGCAATACAGGTTTTGCCCGTATGCACTACCGCATTTTTTACACTTCACGGCAAAACCACGATTCCCTCTCTCTCCGCCAAAAGGAACAGCACCCCATTTGGGGTGCTGTTCCTTTTTTTTTTACATCCGCCTGTCAATCACCACAAAACAGGCATCTTACGACGCAGGTGGTCGCAGTGAGTGCCAAAGAAAAGAAGAACAGCAATAGGCCGGCAAACACGGCACCAATAATACTGGTGGCAGCAAAGCCGATTGCCAACAGAATGAGGGATACGAGCACACTGCCGAGAATACCGACAAGTTGTGCCCGCAGTGCGGAACACAGACAAATATTACAGCTTTCCTTCTTGGTGAGTGCTGCGGCAAGCAGGGTGGTCGCCAAGAGCAATACGGCAATTGCAAACACCGACTGGATAAAAAGCGGTGCAACCGTAATAACAGCAGTAATTCGCAAAAATGCCGTTACCACACCAATTACCGCACTGACAACTACCGCAAGTGCGGAGCATGTCCAGCTGTTGTTACAACCAAATACAGCCAAAAAAATCACCTCCTATACCACATAATATGCAAGTACGGGAGGTGGAGTTATCAAAAGGTGTGTCAAGGTGATTTGCTTTACTTATATTTCATCTAATGCGATTTTCATAATACCGCGGCGTTGTAAGCAGACGGATGGTACATATATGTATAAAGCGAAAGCACGACATTTTCAAATGAAAACGTCGTGCTTTTTTTACTGCCTTTCATCCATCGGCGTATAGGGGACGAAGTCCTTAACGTTAATGTACGCAGGACGGATGATTTTGCCCGCATTTTGTATTTCTTCAATACGGTGGGCGCTCCAGCCTGCAATACGTGCAACCGCGAAAATCGGGGTGTACAGTTCAAGCGGCAGATCCAGCATTCTGTAAATCATACCCGAGAAGAAGTCGACGTTCGGGCTGACACCTTTGTACATTTTGCGTTTTTCGGCGATGAGTGCAGGGGCAAGTTCTGCTACTGTCTCATACAGCGCATATTCGTCTTCCCGTCCCTTCTCCACCGACAATGCTTTTGCAAATCCCATCAAGATTTCGGCACGGGGGTCGGACAGCGAGTATACCGCGTGCCCCATACCGTAAATGAGACCTGCTTTGTCAAATGCGTCTTTATCCAAAAGGTGGGTGAGATACCCCTTAACCGCTTCCCTGTCAGTGGTGTCGATATTGGCTTTCATATCGTCAAACATCTG
>JAZNXY010000083.1:0-28596 GCA_045594105.1 Acutalibacteraceae bacterium
TAAAATTCCTGTACCAGCTGTTCAAACAACGGCTTTAACTGTCCTCGTACCGTGTGTGACGGACGCAGGATCTTCGTGTCGGATGTCAAATGGAAGCAGGTGCTGAAAATGCCGCCTTCCAACTCCTCAAAATAGCTTTTCTCCAGCCACAGCACGATACGCTCGTAGTTAGCAGACGCCACATTGCGTGGCACGGGTTTATGCAGCTCTGTCGGGCGGATCAACAGAATATCCCCCGGCTTTAACGGGTATACACTACCATCTATCCAATAGTCGACGTCACCGCCGATAAAATAAAACACCTCGTAAAAATCGTGAAAATGGGCATCCAGATGGCGTGATTCCAAATCGAGATAATGAAACACCTCAAACGTATCACTGTTCATTTTCTGACGTGGGTCAAACCGTTGCAGTTTTTTCGGCATATTTGTCACCTCACCAACAGATTACAGCAACTTTTGCAATATGTCAAACAATTTATGCAATTAAAATTGCAAAAATAATATGATACACTTATTCTATAACATGGCAAGAGGGGGACGTATTCTTGGCAATGAAAATGTGTTTCCGCTGGTACGGCGAAGGCAACGACAAAATCAAGCTGTCGGACATCAAGCAGATTCCCGGTGTAGAGGGCATCGTTTGGGCACTGCACCACAAAATGCCCGGTGAAATCTGGGAGGTAGAGGAAATCGCAGCTGTCAAAGAGCAGCTCGATCGGTACGGTTTTAATATGGATGTTGTGGAATCGGTCAACGTACACGACGACATCAAAATCGGTCTGCCCACCCGTGATATGTACATCGAAAACTACAAGCAGTGTATCCGTAACCTCGCAAAGTTCGGTGTCAAGGTTATCTGCTACAACTTTATGCCGATTTTCGACTGGACAAGAAGCAACCTGTTCCACCCTGTAGGCGACGGCTCCACCGCCCTGTTCTACGAAAAGGGCATGATCCAGGATGATTATAACGCTATGGCGAAATACATTTTGGACTTTACCGAAAAATACAATATGTCCTTCCCCGGCTGGGAGCCCGAGCGTATGGCAAAGCTGGATGAGCTGTTCCGTGCGTACGAAGGGGTTGACCACGAAAAGCTGTGGGAAAATCTCAAGTATTTATTAGAAGCCATTATGCCTACCTGCCGTGAATGCGACATCAAAATGGCCATTCACATGGACGATCCGCCGTGGGATATCTTCGGTCTCCCCCGCCTCCTCGTAGACGAGGCAAGCATCGGTCGTTTTCTTTCTATGGTGGACGACGAATACAACTGCCTGACACTCTGCTCGGGCAGCTTAAATGCCAATCCCGACAACAACGTAGCGGACATTGTACGCAAATACTGCGACCGCATTGCATTTGCACATATCCGCAACGTCAAGCATTTCGAAAACGGTGATTTCTCCGAAGCCAGTCACCGTGACTGTGACGGCGATACGGGTATTCTCGATATCTTAAAGGCATATCACGACTGCGGCTTTGAAGGATACATCCGCCCCGACCACGGCAGACATCTGTGGGACGAGGGTCCCGGCAATGTTCGCCCCGGTTACGGTTTGTATGACAGAGCACTGGGCATTATGTATATGCTCGGTGTGTGGGATATGTTGGAAAAGTTTGATAAGAAATAAGGAGAAAAATTATGGTACAGCTTCCTTTGAATGTGGATTACAGCGGCAAAGTGGTTGTGGTCACCGGCGCAGGCGGTCTTATCTGCGGTGCGATGGCACGTGCGTTTGCACAGTCGGGTGCCAAGGTTGCCGCACTTGACCTTAATGAAGATGCCGTAAAAGCACTTGCCGCCCAGCTGCGCAGCGAGGGCTTTATCTGCGAGGGCTACAAAGCGAACGTATTGGAAAGCGAAGCACTTGAAGAGGTGCATCAGGCGGTATTGAGAGATTTAGGACCTTGTGATGTGTTGGTAAACGGTGCAGGCGGCAACAACCCCAGAGCCACCACCGACAATGAATATCACCACGAAGCAAAAGAAGGCGGCAAATCCTTCTTCGATCTGGATGCGGCAGGCGTGGATTTTGTGTTTAAGCTCAATTTCCAAGGCACTCTGCTCCCTACCCAAGTATTTGCAAAAGACATGGTGGAAAAGGGTAAAGGTTGTATCCTTAACATCTCTTCGATGAATGCGTATACCCCCTTAACCAAAATTCCTGCGTACTCCGCCGCCAAAGCAGGCATTTCCAACTTCACCCAGTGGCTTGCCACCCACTTTGCAGGCACAGGCATCCGTTGCAATGCCATTGCTCCCGGTTTCCTGGTTTCCGCACAGAACAAGGCACTGCTGTTTAATGAAGACGGCACCCCCACCGCACGCAGTGCCAAAATCTTAAACGGCACCCCCACCAAGCGTTTTGTGGATGCCGATGAGCTGCTGGGCGGCACTTTATTCCTGTGTGATGAAAAATCCGCATCCGCCATCACGGGTGTGGTGTTGCCCATCGACTGCGGCTTTGCCGCATATTCGGGCGTATAATAAGGAGGCGTTAAAATGGAAAAGTTTATCCCGGTTGTTGTTATCAAAGAATTGTCCGAAACCGACAAAATCCTCACCGCTCTCAAAAATGCGGGTATCAACTGTGCGGAAATCACCTTCCGTACCGCTTGTGCAGCAGAAGCGATCGCATACGCTGTTAAAAATTATCCCGACATGAGCATCGGTGCAGGTACGGTCATCAATGCCAAACAGTGCGAAGAGGCATTAGCGGCAGGTGCGGAGTTTATCGTATCCCCCGGTTTGTCGGTTGCGGTCGCAAACATTTGTAACGAAAGAAATATCCCCTACTATCCCGGTTGTGTCACCCCCACCGAAATTATGCAAGCATTAGAGCTGGGTATCACCACCGTCAAGTTCTTCCCGGCCAACATCTACGGCGGTTTGAAAGCATTGAAAGCATTGTCCGCTCCGTTCCCGCAGGTAAAGTTTATCCCGACCGGCGGAGTTGACAGAAGCAACATCGACGAGTTCCTGGCATTCGACAAAATTGCAGCTATCGGCGGTAGCTTTTTCGTAAAAGAAGCACTTGAAATGATGGAGGGTAAATGACATGGCAAGAGTAGTGACTTTCGGCGAGCTGATGTTACGCCTCGCCCCCAACGGCTATTACAGATTTTTCCAGAACGATCAGATGCAGGCAACCTTCGGCGGCGGTGAAGCTAACGTCGCAGTATCCCTTGCCAACTACGGCTTTGACAGCGTGTATGTCACCAAATTACCTAAGCACGCTATCGGTCAGGCGGCAATAGATTCCCTGCGTTATTTCGGTGTAGACACCTCCAAGGTGGTACGCGGTGGCGAACGTGTCGGTATCTATTACCTCGAAAAAGGTGCTTCTCAGCGTGGCTCCGTGTGCATCTATGACCGTAAATATTCCGCCATTCAGATGGCAGAGCCCACCGATTTTGATTGGGACAGCATCTTTGAAGGTGCCGATTGGTTTCACTTTACGGGTATCACCCCCGCACTCGGCCCGAATCTCGTCGAGATTTGCAAGCAGGCGTGTATCGCTGCCAAAAAACGCGGTGTGCAGATCTCCTGCGACTTAAACTATCGAGGCAAGCTTTGGACACGAGAAGAAGCTCGTGCGGCAATGACCGAGCTGTGCCAATACGTAGACGTATGCATCTCCAACGAAGAGGATGCCAAGGACGTGTTCGGCATTGAAGCGGAAGGCACCGATATTTACGGCGGCAAATTAAACCACGACGGCTACAAGAGTGTTGCCAAGCAGTTGGCTGACAAATTCGGTTTTTCCAAGGTGGCTATCACCCTGCGTACATCTATTTCTGCCAGCGACAATGACTGGGCAGGTATGCTGTATGACGGTACCGACTACCACTTCTCCAAATCCTATCACCTGCACATTGTAGACCGTGTAGGCGGCGGTGACTCGTTCGGCGGCGGTTTAATTTACGCTTTACTTAGCGGAAAATCTTCCAAAGACGCTATAGAGTTTGCAGTGGCGGCATCCGCTTTGAAACACTCGGTAGAAGGCGACTACAACCGTGTTTCCGTTTCCGAAGTTGAAAAACTCGCAGGCGGCGACGGCTCCGGTCGCGTACAAAGATAACACACATAAGAAAAAGCACGACACACGGCGTAACCGTGTGTCGTGCTTTTTCTTTATCTGTCTTTTGCTTTGCCAATCGAGCCGCGCGGCAAAAACGTCCCTGTTAACTGTATAGGTTTTTTGGGGTGATAATAAATGTTTTTCATCTTTTTTTCAATAGATCCCACACGGCATTACACGCCTTGTCAATATGTTCGTCAACAGTAGATAACGACGGCTCGGCATACTGCGAAAAAGGAATATTATTGATACCCATCACAGAAAAATCTCACCGGTATCGTCGCCAACATTGCATGTCCGTCGCAGGTGTTGGAACACAGAAGTTTCATTTCTTCCGACTACTGGGGCAAGGTAAAGGAAAATCTTCGCCGTGAATTTGGTGAACACATCTATCTTTTAGCCCTCGGCGGTGCGGGCGGTGACCAGTGTCCCCGTGACCTTGTACGCTGGGTAAACCCCGAAACGCCGATAAATGACCCCAATATTACGCGCGATAACTACATTGAACGTGTGGCGGATCCTTCCATGTTTGATTTGGCAGGTTGTCGCCGTATCGGCAAACGCGTTGCCAACGAAATCATTGCACTGTACGACGAAATCACCGACATCAAAGCGGACGCACCCTTTGAGCATAAGGTGATGACCTTGCCGCTCCCCCTCAGAAAAGCGACCAAAGCAGAATATGAGACGGCAATGCGTGAAATCGCCTATTATATTGACAAAAACAAGGACAAAGCCGAATTTAATTACAAAGACACCGCCTCTTTACACGTACATCTGGGCACGGTTTTGCGATACAGACAACAGCAAAACCAGGAGCTCTATCCCACCGAAGTACATATTGTACGTTTCGGCGACGTGGCATTTGCCACCAATCCGTTTGAATTGTTCCTCGATTACGGCAATTATATGAAGGCGAGAAGCTATGCAAAACAGACCTTCATCATCCAGCTCTGTTGCGGCAGAGGCGGATATCTGCCTACCGAAAAAGCGGAGAAGGCCGGACATTACAGTGCGTACATTTCCAGCGGTAACGTTGGTCACGAAGGCGGCAATCTGTTAGCCAGAATTTCGGTAGAAGAAATCAACAAACTATTTCGTAACAAGGTGTAACTATGAATAAAAAAACCTTCGATTATAAATGGGTCATTGCGGGCTTATGCTTTTTGATGATCTTCACCTGCCTCGGTTTTTGCAGCTCCAACAGCAGTTTATACTTAAACGCCATTACCGAAGCATTGGATTTTTCGCGCAGCAGTTATTCGCTCACCAACACCCTGCGATTTGTATCCACCGCCCTTATTAACTTGTTTTTTGGCAAACTCATTACGCGTTTCGGTGCCAAAAAAATGGTGTGTGCAGGTTTTATATGCTTAATTTCCGCTATGTTGCTCTATTCTGTGGCGGAATCGCTGCTTGTATTCTATCTCGGCGGTATTCTGCTCGGTCTGGGCTTTGCCTGGACGGGTACCACCATTATCGGTAGTGTTGTTGCAAAATGGTTCCCCGAAAACCGCGGTACCGTTATGGGCTTTGTTTTAGCGGCAAACGGGCTGGGTGGTGCCTTGGCGGCGCAAATTGTGTCTCCGCTCATTTACGATGAGAGCACAGCTTTTGGCTACCGTAATGCGTACCGTTTGGTGGCACTCATTTTGGCGATAGTGGGATTGCTTGTTGTGCTACTCTTCAAAAACCAACCCAAATCGTATATAGACGACGGCAAACCCGTCGTCAAAAAGCGCAGAGGGCAAAGTTGGGTCGGCATCGAATATGCCACCATCACAAAAATGCCGCTGTTTTATGCGGCGTTGGTGTGTATCTTCCTGACCGGCTTTATTTTACAGGGCTTTAACGGCGTTGCCGCCGCACACCTAAAGGATGTACAGTTGGATGCTTCGTTTGTTGCCACGGTAATGAGCGTTCATTCTATAGCACTTGCCGCTTTTAAGTTTTTGACCGGTTTTTTATACGACAAACGCGGTCTGCGTGTCACCATGACCGTGTGTTCGGTAGCGGCGCTGGTATCCTTGACCATGCTCGCCTTGGTGACAAACTCTGCCCACGGGCGTGTTATGGCGATGGCATACGGTATCATTTCTTCCTTGGCGTTGCCGCTGGAAACCATTATGCTGCCTATATACGCAAGCGACCTGTTCGGTGATAAAGCGTATAACAAGGTGCTTGGTCTGTTTGTTTCGGTTAACGTAGCAGGGTATGCTTTGGGTACGCCCATCATCAATCTTGTTTTCGATCTCGTCGGCAGTTACGTGCCTGCGTTTGTGTTTTTCGCCGTGGCGATGCTTGCTGTAATGATAGCAATGACCTTCATTATCCGTGCGGCACACAAATTACGCAAAACGCAAGAAACAGTGTAAAAAACTCCCCCGCATAAGGGGAGTTTTTATTTTTGTGTTTGTTGCATACGTCGCCAGCAGATGAAGCCGTACATATCGTTGATAAGAAACATCACAAAGCAGATAAGCACCGAAAGATAAGCGGTATCTTTCAGCGATGCCAATGCCCATAAAACAATCAACACCACGTCATTGGCGGCATATGCAAGTGCATAATACGGACTGCGTCGGAAGGTGAGATAGGCAGCCACAAAGCTGGTGGTAACCGACAGAGTGCTTGGCAACAAATTCGCCGTATGAAAGGCAGAAAGAATGTAATAAAAAGCCGCTGTCACTGCCGCTGTCAACAACAACAGAAACAACCATTCTCCCCTACGTAACCGTCCCACCTCTACCTGTGTACGATTGCCACGATACGGATGTCGCAGCCACGACACAAGGGATACCGCCGCCATCGGCAAGGTCATACCCACATAGGTAATCATCTCGCCGTAATAGCGGAACGAAAGGGAAATATACCCGTACAGCAAGCTGAAAACAATCATCAGCACCTGCCCGACAGGGTTGCCCTTCGCACAGAAAATAAGAGAGGTGACCCCTATCAACGATGCAAGCAGGGTCAAATATTGGGTACGGTCAAACAACAAAAAGGCAACCGTGATACACAGCACCGACCCTAACCATAAACACAATTCTCCGACAGAAAAATACCGTTTTCGCATAGATACCTCCAAAAAAGCATCCGCCTACACGTCTTCAAAGACCTAACGACGTGCAAACGAATGCTTTTACATTCACTACCCGGTGGCAGTCAACTATATTGAAAACAGTGTAACATAAAGAAGTCCAAAAAGCAAGGTGTTACCCGAATAAACCGCCCAAAATATTGTGTCCGTTTTTACGGGTGCAGGTCGTGCGACAGGAAGGCAACGTATGGTTAACCAGTACCGTTTCCTCTCCAATTACCTCAATTTCCCGCCAACCGATAACAATATCGTCACACCTGCCAAGCAACCCGAACAATTTACCTCGTCCGTGTACCACAATCGCCACAATTTCCGCTGTACAGGTATCCACCTCTACATCATCTACATAACCCAGCCGTGTGCCGTCGCACACGTTAATCACTTCCTTGCTGTGCATATCGGTAATTCTGCAAATCATACGTAAAGTCCCCTTTCGGGACAGTATATGACTATATTTCCCCTTTAATGCGTTGCAAAGCACCCTTTTCCAAGCGGCTGACCTGTGCCTGCGAAATACCTATTTCTTCGGACACTTCAATCTGCGTTTTGCCCTTAAAAAACCGTAAAAACAGTATTTTCTTTTCTCTGTCACTCAAATTGTTTATCGCTTCCTTCAATGCGATTTCATCCAACCAATTACGGTCATCATTATTATCTCCCACCTGGTCAAGCACGTAAATGGTGTCCCCGCCGTCAGCATACACCGGCTCATACAAGCTGACAGGTTCCACAATCGCTTCCAGCGCAATCACCACCTCCTCACGAGGCAAATCGAGATGCTTCGCAATCTCATCCACTGTAGGTTCCCGCTGGTTTTTAGCGGTCAGCTGCTCTTTTGCCTGCATCGCTTTATATGCCGTATCCCGTATGGAACGGCTGATGCGAATGCTGTTATTATCACGCAGATACCGCCGTATTTCACCGATAATCATCGGTACGGCATAGGTGGAAAACCGCACATTTTGCGAGATGTCGAAGTTGTCGATAGATTTTACCAGGCCGATACACCCCACCTGAAACAGGTCGTCCATATTTTCTCCCCTGCCCGCAAACCGCTGTACCACGCTTAACACCAACCGCAAATTGCCGTTAACCATCTCTTCTCTTGCGGCTTTATCACCGTCCTTGATCCGCCGCAAAAGTGCACTTTTTTCCTTTTCGGTCAACACCTTAAGCGTTGACGTATTGACACCGCAGATTTCGACCTTGTTATACACGGGAACCCTCTCCTTTCATACTGAAAGTATGGTCGGAGAGGGTCCGTGCTATGCGTCTGCTTTTTCCATTTCCCGCCGTAACGTACGGATTATTTTCTTTTCCAGGCGGGAAATATACGATTGAGAAATTCCCAAAATGTCCGCCACTTCATTTTGAGTATGCTCCCTGCTTCCGTCAAGCCCGAATCGCATCTGCATAATGACACGCTCCCGCTCAGACAAGCGTGCCACCGCCGCACGCAGCAGCTCCCGTTCCGCCTCCTGTTCCATGCCACGATGAATATCATCGGGGTCACTGCCAAGCACATCGGACAACAGCAATTCGTTTCCGTCCCAATCGGTGTTCAGCGGCTCATCAAAGGATACCTCGTGCTTTTGTCCTGCAATTTTTCGCAGATGCATCAATATTTCGTTCTCGATACAGCGAGACGAGTAGGTAGCCAGCTTAATATTGCGTTCCGGACAAAAAGTGCCGACCGCCTTAATCAGACCGATCGTGCCAATAGAAATGAGATCCTCGATCCCCACCCCTGAGCTTTCAAATTTTCGTGCGATATACACCACCAAACGCAGATTATGGGTTATCAATATCTCACGTGCCGCAGGGTCGTGCTCCTCGAGCCGTGCCAAAACCGTTCTCTCTTCCTCCGGTGTCAGCGGCGGAGGCAATACATCCGCACCGTTTATGTACAAACAATCCTCTGCTACAAACAACCGTCTTAAAAACCGATACAAACGGTAAAACAGTCTACACATCCCTCTATCCCCTTTCTAAAATATCGCCGATATCCGTACCGCAAATTGCGGTATACTCTGCGTGACCCAGAGCATCACTCACTGCAAGAAAGCTGCCTGTCACATCCCACCGTCCGCCCTTTCTGTCGGTAATATACATACACTTCGGGCAAAAGGCGGGCAACACACCTTCGCCGCCCACCGTTTCAAAAGGAATCAGACGCATCCCGCAGTCACGTGCCGTTCTTACATCTTTTGTCCACCCGTGCGGCAGTAACGATTGTACCGCACTGCGATCAATCACGAGTGCGGGACGTCCCGAAAACGGCTCTTTCAGGGTGCATCCGCTATCATACAGCAAGGAACATACCAGTTGTTTGCCGTTTTCCTGTATTGTCAGCGTATACACACGGTTTTCCGGTGCTGTGCGACGGCGCAGCCGTTCATACAGCAATATACACAGGTATGCTACCGCTGTGAATACAATCAGCACAGAGGCAGGTGCATCGTAGTACACCACACCATCCACCACCACAAAGCCCTTAGGTGCCACCGTATACCACAGTGCCGTTGCCACCCCCGAGAATATTGCGGAAAGTACCGAAAAGGTAGTAAACAGCTTAAAAAATAACCGCCACGAATACAAGCGGAAGGTCACAACCGTCAGCAGTACCGTGCCCGACACACGTATCAGTATCGACAACCAAACGGTAAGCGGCGGCAAAAACAGCAAAAGGCACAACAAAGCACCTGTCGCCGCACCCAATACCAATCTGCCACGCCTTACAGGTACACGGCAAACACGTGCGGTTAGGGACAACAACAAAAAGTCTATCCACAAGTTGAGTAAAAACAACACATCTATGTACACAACAGGCATATTATCACCAACCAAAGTATACCGCATACAAACAGCAATTCCTGCCGAAATCGGTAGAGCAAAAAAATAAAACCGTGTACGAACACAAGTGTTCGTACACGGTTTTGGTTTTTCTTTACAGCGGCAAGTGCTTGATGACACCGTT
The DNA here is from genome assembly GCA_045594105.1 of Acutalibacteraceae bacterium. Classification (GTDB taxonomy): domain Bacteria; phylum Bacillota; class Clostridia; order Oscillospirales; family Acutalibacteraceae; genus URNF01. Next base: position 10,165 of record JAZNXY010000083.1, read on the forward strand.
CTTGACGGTCAGCGGCCATGTCTTTACATATTCTGTGCACAGCTTATCGATGTTTTCGGCAACCATCGCATTCTCTGCGTTAAGTTCCCACGCCTTGCTGCCTTCGCCTGCGAAATACATCACGTGATAACCGTAATCGGTTTTGACGATATCAGTATCCCCTTCTTTACGGCCCTCAGCAAAAATCCAGGTGTCAAACGCTTCCACCATTTCACCTTTGGAGACATTTTCATACAAGCCGCCGGTTTCTTTGGAGCCGGGATCTTCGGTATACTTTGTTACCAATGCGGCAAAGCTGTCAGCCGTTGCTTCGCCTTTTTTCCATTCGGCAAGCACCTCTTCGGCTTTTGCTTTAGCGGCATCGTCACTGCCCAAGCCCTCTTTGGTCAACAAAATGTGACGCACATTAACGGTTGCGGCATCGTCAATATACGGCAAGGCGGTCAACTGGTACACGGTATATACGCCATCGCCTGCGGCGACATAGGTGCTGTCGAGCTTAGCACTGCCAAATGCCCATGTGCACACGGCATCGTTATCTTTATAATACATACCTGTCTGCTTTAAGGATTGCAGTTCGGTTTCGATATCCGTAGCGGGAGCACCGATAGCGGAAAGCACCTCTCTCACCGCCTTATCAAATGCATCGGTCGTGGTCGCTTTTGCAATGTGGTCAGCGGCAGATTTCGCTGCGGACGCCTCTTTATACCAGCCGTTGGCACCGTACGGAATAACAAACGCTTTATAATCTACCATTTTGAAGTATTTTTCGTTTTTAGTAAAGTACTCCTTGATTTTTGCGTCATCAATCGCCATATCCTCAGTGGCTTTTTCGTACATTTTCGAAGCCAAGGTGGTCAGCTCCATAGCGGCCGTAAAATCCTCTGCCGTAAAGCCGAACAACTTGGTATACGCACTGAAATCATTAGAAACCGCATATTCGGCAATCTCCGCCTTTTCATCAGCGGTCAGCTCCATACCTTGTTCCTTCGCTTTTTCTGCAAACAGCAAAACCTGACTTAAGTTTGTCTGCGATTCCAACGCGAAATAATCAAACCACGAAACACCTTCACGGAAATACTGCTTTTTCAAGGATTTTTCAGGGTCCAAGCCCAAGGTATCTCCGTAATTGCTATAGTAGTTTTCAAAGGTGTTATACACAAAGTAGGACATCATTTCGCCGTTAATCTTAAAGTTTTCGGTTTCCATAGCGGTCACCTTGCGAAGATACCAGCTCTGCTTGACAATAACGCCAAAAAAGATACCGAGCACGACACCCGCAGCCGCCAACACGGAAACAGCAGCGATTACGCAGTTGCGGATCATGCGGTTACGTTTCGCTTTTTTCTCCGCAGCCAACTTCTGTGCTTCACGCTCTTCCTTGTTCTGTTTGCGTTCTTCACGCAATCTTGCATTCTTACCCATATCGCTTACTCCTTATTCTTTATCTACACTTTCAACGGTAATTTCATAAGAGATCTTTGCCAACGAGTCATCCGGAATCTGTACAAACTTTTTCGGGATGAACACGTCGTAGGAATTGTATCCGTCAAATATGACGTAATAATCCGACGGAATATTCCCTACCGTTGCGTCGGTAATGACATCACCGTTGCCGTTCATCAGTTTGATGCGGATGGTAACGGGATGCTGTGACACGTTCATACCGTTTGCAAAGCTCAGACCAATCTGCAAACCACCGTTTTTGGCGTACATCACCCGGTTTATCTCTGCTGTTATTCCGTCGTCGTTTTTTTCAGGTACCAGCGTTTCATTGATATAGTAAGTCATACCGATTTTGGCACCACGGCCGAACGTACCGTTAGAAATCAGCATCATCGCCACGCCTAATGCGACCAAGCCAACCAGCACCGCAATCAGTACAATAAGCTGTCGCCTTTCTTTCGGGTCGATCGGCTCCTTATGCCGTTTTTCTTCACGTAAGCGACGGCGTGCTTCCTTCATTGCCGCACGCTGTTCCGCCTTTTCCTGCTTTTTCAACTGTTCACGCTGCTGCATCGTTAAGGCAGGACCTTCAAAAATCGTAGAAAGCGCCTCCGCCTCTTTGCGCGTTTTTTTCGACATAAAACTTCCCCTTTTAGCACATTTACATCATTTTAACACAAACAGTATAAGAAAGTAAAGTATATTCATTGAAAATTCACAAAAGGAAAAAGACGACTCTATAGAGCCGTCTTTTTTTGTTACCAAGTGACCACGTTAGCCGAGGCAATCACACCCCAGCGGTTATGACAAACCGTTTCGGGGGGTGTATTTTCTCCTTTTCCGTGCAGATGCAAAACCGGTTCTTCCAGTTCTTCAATACGGGAAATTTCACCGTTCAGATACTGTTCGATGCGCTCTTGACAATGCGCTACACGGCGGATAAGACCGCCAAGGCGTATATCCTGCACATCAAAGCCGTGCGGCTTGTTTTCGGTCATCCATTGGCTGCGATATGCCGTATAAAACGCTTCTATACGTGCTTTTGTTTCGCTATACACGGGAACAAGTGCCGCCAACGCCGCACGGTCACCGTCAAGATACGCTTTACGGGTGTGCAACCCTAAATCCGCTTTTATCGCCAGCACGTCGCACAGTGTCGCCGCCGCATCAAACAAATACGCAAACCGACCCGCCTGCACTGCACGCAGTTTTTTTGCACAAACGGCATATTCTTCACCGTCTTGCGGCGCTATGAGTGCATCCATTTTACCCATCAAGCAATCATTATACAACATATACTTTTCGGGATTATGGGTACTTTTCGCACGGTCGTTCGGGGTGTCAGGCAGGTCAAGCAGGCGGAAATCTTCAAACGGAATACCGTATTTTGCCAAGAAACCTGCTTTGATTTCTTCCATATCGGTGACACCGTCCCGTACAGCCGCCGCATAATACAACGACGGCAACGTTGCAAAACGGGAACATTCGCCGCCGTCATCCCCCCACAAGGTCAGGAACACGTCGCTCACCCCACCTGCTTTACAGGCGGTAAGCGCCGCTGCGGTGGCACGCATACTGTAATCGTTATGCGGCGCAAAACCCGTCCAGCACCAAAGGCCGCCGGCAAAAACGGTTTCATCTTTGATAGCGTTGTGCACTTGTATCTGCTTTTCGTAACGGGCGACATCGGTGGAATAATAATCCCAATATACCAGTTGCACGTTATGCGGTACTTTCGAACGAATGGTGTCATCCACTTTGCAGTCGCCGTAATATTCGCCGCCGTTAATGAGACGAATAAACATATCGCCCCACATCATCAGCGTAAACCCGTATTTTTCAGCGAGTGCAGATACTTTTTGCAGATGATGTACCAAAATTTCCGAACGGTCAACAAAGCCGTGTATATCCTGGTATTTACCGCGCCCTATCATATGCGCTTCATCCATGCCGATATGAACGGTTTTTGTGGCGAAATTCTTGGCAAGAGAAGCAAACATAGCATCAATCAGCACATACGTTTTTTCATTTTCTGCTAACAGAATATCGTTACAGTCGCGTACATCGCTATACATAGGCCATTCAAAAATGGCGTTAAGATGCGCCAATGTCTGGATACAAGGGATCAGTTCTACGCCTTTTTTTGCGGCATAGAGGTCTAATTCCCGCAATTCTTCTCCGGAATATCTGCCACGCAGATGTCCAAAATACGGATGCCCGTCTATTTCGTAGGTGTCTTCCGTATACAACATCAGTGCGTTGTAGCCCAAATCCGCTGAAATGTCAATCCATTCCTTGACCTTTTCAGGTTTTAAAACAGCATTGCGCGAACAGTCAATCATCGTACCAAAACGGCGAAAGGACACACAACACACTCCCCTTTTCATTTCTACCCTTACAATACAACAATTCCGAAAAAAGTCAATAACCAAAGAAAAAAAGATTAGCACAAGGTGCTAATCTTTTTTCGTTAGTTTTCAGTAAGCAGTTTAAAATGCACCGGCATACCGTTTTTCATAACGGGATAGCTTTCGCCGTCAATCAGCGGCATAAAATAGTCGATAGCGGGCGGCAAGATGCCGTTGCCCGTCTCGTTGATCCATTCCAACGGGAACTTCTTCTCGTGGTTTGCCACTTCGCCCGCATCTACGCAAGTAAAAGAAATGGTGTACGGATGGTCGGATTCACGCTTAAAGCACATCATTTTGCCCGTTTCTCCTGCCAAAGCCGCATTTACGCCTGCAGCGGCAATCGCTTCGGCTTCATTCAGGTCGGTAAGCGACGAGATATGCGAAGCACAGCGCTGCATAACATTCAATTCGATAGAACGCACCTTACAGCCGATTTCCTTGCTGACAATTTCTTCCAAGCATTTGCCCACACCCGACAGATACCGATGTCCAAAGTTATCGGTAGCACCCGAGCGATAGCTGCCGCCCGCTTCTTCGGGGGCGATTTCAATGCCTTCGGATACCGCCACAATTACCGAACGGTGGGTTTTTTGTGCCTCACGGATATCGTTTAAGAACTTCTCGACCGAAAAAGGCAGCTCGGGAAGGTAAATCAGATGCGGTGCGGTTTCGCCATTCTGATGCAACAGACAGGTAGAGGCGGTAAGCCAACCTGCGTTTCTGCCCATAATTTCCACAATGGTCACCGAACGCACACTATAAGCGGTGCTGTCACGGGTAATCTCCTGCAACGTGGTGGTCACGTATTTCGCCGCCGAGCCAAAACCCGGGGTATGGTCGGTAAAGCACAGGTCGTTATCAATGGTTTTCGGGATACCGATGCAACGGATATCTTTACCCAGCTTTGCAAAGTAACGGCTTAACTTTACCACCGTATCCATCGAATCGTTACCGCCGATATAGAAAAATACACGGATATTATTCTTCTCAAGGCAATCCAGCACTGCTTTGTACACCGTCTCGTTTTCCTCTGCATTTGGCAACTTATAGCGGCAAGAGCCGAGTACGGTAGACGGGGTGCGACGGACAAGGTCCAGTGCCGCATCATCGGGCACTTTTTCATTCAGGTCGATAAGACGGTTTTTGATAAACCCTTCAATGCCGTTCGGTGAGCCGAAAACGGTGTCGATTTCCTTATGTTTACGTGCTTCACGGATCACACCTGTCAGCGATGCGTTAATAGCAACGGTCGGGCCACCCGACTGTGCCACAGCAATATTAAAACCCATGATTTTCTTCCTCTCTATTTCTTTTTTCGACTGTATCGGGAGTGTTTCTTTTTAGGTTTTGCGGCAGGGGTATCCGGCTTCACAAGACAATGCGGCCCGTTGCCGATTAAATCCCCACGCCCCGCCTCACGCAGTGCACGCAGCACCACCGTACGGTTTTCGGGACGGAAATACTGCAAAAGTGCTCTTTGTGCCGCTTTCTCAGCGGGTGTACGCGGCACATATATCGGTTTTAAGGTGTAGGGATCCAATCCTGTGTAGAACATACAGGTGGATATCGTACCCGGCGTAGGATAAAAATCCTGTACCTGTTCGGGATGCAGGCCCTCTTCCTTCAAAAATACCGCAAGCTTAATCGCATCCCGCATAGTGCTGCCCGGATGCGAGGACATCAGATACGGCACTAAATACTGCTTTTTACCTGCACTTTTTGTCAGTTCATAAAATCGCTTCTGGAACTTCTTATAGGTCGCAATTTCCGGCTTACCCATAGCGTTCAACACGTTGGCAGAGCAATGCTCGGGTGCCACCTTCAGCTGACCGCTGACGTGATATTTAACAAGCTCCTTGAAAAAGGTGTCGTCTTTATCCGCCAAAAGATAATCAAAGCGGATGCCTGAGCGGATAAACACACGCTTGACCTTAGGCAGTGCACGCAGACGACGCAGCAGCTGCAAATACTCGGTGTGATCCGCTTTCAAGGCGGGACAGGTAGCAGGTGCCAAGCATTTTTTGGCTTTGCAAAGTCCTTTTTTCGCCTGTCCTTCGCAAGACGGATGACGGAAATTGGCGGTAGGACCGCCGACGTCGTGGATATACCCCTTGAAATCGGGCATTTGTGTCAATTTTTTTGCTTCCTCTATCACCGATTGTTCACTACGGCAGGTAATCTGTCGGCCTTGATGAAAGGCAATAGAGCAGAAGTTACAAGCACCGAAGCAGCCACGGTTATGGGTCAGTGAAAACTTCACCTCTTCAATACCCGGCACACCGCCTAACGGTTCATACGACGGATGATAGTTTCGTTCGTAAGGCAAGGCGTACACCGCATCCAACTCTTCGGTAGACAGCGGCGGCATCGGCGGATTTTGCACCAAAATCACGTCACCATGACGCTGAATCACCGTTTTACCACGTACCGCATCTTGCTCATCCTGCTGAATGCGTGCGGCAACGGCATATTGCCGTTTGCCTGCCTCATCTGCAACCTTTACCGTTTCAAAAGACGGACATTCGGCACACGGGCGGGGTGTATACGCCTGCACGGGCACTGCAACGCAGGTACCAAGAACATCGGTAATACTGTCCACCGCTTCGCCGTCACGCAAACGGCAAGCGATTTCCCGCACCTGATTTTCACCCATACCGTAAATGAGGATATCCGCACCGCTCTCACACAATATAGATGGATGTACGGTATTATCCCAGTAATCGTAATGCGCAAAGCGGCGAAGGGATGCTTCCAGTCCGCCGATGACAATAGGACTGTCGGGATACAGCTTACGAATCTGCCGACAGTACACGGTAACCGCACGGTCGGGACGTCTGCCCGCTTTACCGCCGGGCGTATACGCATCGTCACTGCGGCGACGTTTGGCGGCGGTATAGTGTGCCACCATAGAGTCAATATTGCCGCTGTTCACAAAAAATCCTATCGTTGGGGTACCGAAATGTTGATAGTCAGCTTCCGTTTGCGGTTGTGATACAATGCACACCCGAAACCCTGCCGCCTCCAACACACGTGAAATAATGGCCGTGCCGAAACTCGGATGGTCCACGTAGGCATCCCCCGTTACCATAACGATATCGGGGCTCTCCCAACCGCGGGCTTGCATATCTTCTGTTGTAATCGGCAGAAAAGCCATATATGTACTCACTCTCCGTCGGTTTCGTTGGCACGCATCTCCAGCCATTGCTGACGGGTAATGAGCACCTGTCTCGGCTTACTACCCTCATACGGCCCGATAATGCCTTTTTGTTCTAACTGGTCAATAATACGGCCTGCACGTGCATAGCCGAGACGCAGTCGGCGCTGCAGCATAGAGGTGGATGCCATGCCGGCTTCCACCACCGCTTCAATCGCCTGCGGCAACATTTCGTCCCAATCGCCGTCTCCGCCGTCCGCTTCCTCCGCACCGCCTTTAGCGGCAGATTTACCTGCAGCAGCTGCCTGACGGTCGATTTCGTCCAGGATGTCTTTATCGTATTCATTCGGTGTCTTGTCGCTGTCTTTCAAGAACTGTACAACCGATTCCACTTCACGGTTGCTGACAAAGCAGCCCTGCACACGCAAGGGCTTGGGCTTGCCGACAGGCATAAACAGCATATCACCGTAACCGAGCAGTTTTTCCGCACCGCCCGTATCGATAATGGTACGGGAGTCCACCGCAGACGCTACGGTGAGGGACAAGCGGCTCGGGATATTTGCTTTAATAAGACCGGTGATGACGTCAACAGAGGGGCGCTGGGTTGCAATAACCATATGCATACCTGCCGCACGTGCCATCTGTGCCAAGCGGATAATGGAATCCTCCACCTCGCTTGCCGCCGCCATCATCAGGTCGGCAAGTTCGTCGATAACGATCAAAATGAGCGGCATTTCCTTGAGGGTGTCGCTCTTTTTGGCAAGTTCATTGTACGAGGTCAGATCTCGCACGTTATTTTCGGAAAAGATTTTATAGCGATGCAGCATTTCATTTACCGCCCAGCCCAATGCACCTGCCGCTTTGCGCGGATCGGTCACAACAGGAACAAGCAGATGCGGAATGCCGTTATATACACCGAATTCAACCTGCTTCGGGTCAATCAGCATCAGCTTTACTTCATCGGGGCGTGCGTGGAACAACACCGACTGAATCATCGAGTTGGTACACACCGATTTACCCGAACCGGTCGTACCTGCAATCAGCAGGTGAGGCATCTTCGCAAGGTCGGCAAGCACAAGACCGCCTTCAATATCCTTGCCAAGTGCTACCGTCAGCTTGCCCTTGGAGTTTAAGAACTCTCTCGTATCCAGCAGCTCACGCAAGCACACGGTGTTGCGGTTTTTGTTGGGGATCTCAATACCCACCGCCGCTTTATTCGGAATGGGTGCTTCGATACGCACGCCTGTTGTCGCAAGACGCAGCGCAATATCGTCCGCCAGACCTGTAATACGGCTGATTTTCACGCCTGCGCTCGGCTCCAGCTCGTAACGGGTTACCGCCGGGCCGTGGGTCACCGCAGACATACGGGTGGAAATGCCGAAATCACGCAGGGTGTTTACCAGCAGTTCTCCGTTACGACGCACCTCGTCCTCAGTGGTTTTACCCGCACCGCCGTGCGGCTCGTCCAGCAAAGAAATGGGCGGGAAGCGGTAGCCGTCTTCTTCCTCCTCGGGCATGAGTGCCGCATGCGGCTTTTCGGTCTTGTCTTTACCGTCGCTCTCCAGATTCGCAGCCGCCTGCTTCAACGATTCCACCGTCGCAGGTGCGGGCTTGGATTCTTCGGCTTTTTCTGCCCTTCTTCTGCCACGTTTGGGGGTCTCTTCCTCATACCCTTCACCAAGGTCAATGTCAATCTTAGAACGGCGGCGGGGATGCGGTATTTCTTCTGTTTCTGTCACTCTCGCCTCTTCCATACGCTCTGCCGTATGGGTAATCGCAGTGCCGATAGATTCTTTTGTCTTTTCCACCGGCTTCCACACGGTGCGGAACAAAGCCAGAATGGTCGTGCCGGTTACCAACATCAAAAACACGAACACGAGCAAGCAAATGATAATCTTTGCACCCACACCGGGAAACAGCTTAAGCATCGGGAAACCGAGCAGGGTGCCAAACACACCGCTGCTCCAGATTTGCGAATACCCGGTGGTATAGCTTTCGACGATACCTTTGATATACCCGATATCGTCAACATTGGCGGAAAATATGTAAATAGCACTGTCAATCATGGCGAGCAGGGTAACACTTTGCCACATTTTAGTGCTGATACTGCCAATCGGCTTTTCCATTGCGGCAATCACTGCGATATAGCCAAGCAGCAGCGGCAATAAATACGCACCGATACCAAACATACCACGCATAAACAGGTGAATAAACCGCCACAGGTTACTGCCTTCCTCGCCGGGTATACACACCATACACATCAGCAGCACGGCAACGGCAAACAGAATCACCGCTGCCGCCTGGTGACGGGCGCGCGGCTTTTCCTTTTTCTTGCTCTTTGTGCTTTTCTTTGCCAAAACAACTCCTCCTCAAAGCTCGTTATCTATCATTTCATACAATACGTTCAGTGCGTCGGACAACGACCCGACGCTGTCAATCAGCCCTTCTTCAACAGCGGCGTCACCGTCAAGCACAGTGCCAATATCGGTCGCCATTTCATCCGTATCCATACACAGCTGCATAAACCGTTCTTCGGATATATGCGAATGTGTGGTTACAAAGCGGGTAATACGCCCCTGCATTTTTCGCAGGTAGGTGAATGCCTGCGGCACGCCCAGCACCAGCCCGTTGGTACGTACGGGATGAACGGTCATGGTAGCACTCGGCACAATCAACGAATGCCGTGCCGCCACCGCCATCGGCACACCGATGGAATGTCCGCCGCCGAGCACCAACGACACCGTGGGCTTTTTCATGCCTGCGATCAATTCCGCCAATGCAAGTCCTGCTTCAATGTCACCGCCAACCGTGTTGAGTATAATCAACAATCCGTGTATATCGGGACTTTCCTCCACGGCAACCAGCTGCGGAATCACGTGTTCATATTTGGTGGTTTTATTATCCCCTGCCAGCGTATAGTGCCCTTCTATCTGACCGATGACGGTAAGACAATGTATACTGTGCTTGCCGTTGCCGGTGGTTATCGCACCATGCTCAACAACATCCTCCATCTGACCGTGCAAGCCATTTTTTTCGGCAGCAGAATCACGTTGTTCCTTTTTCGACATTTACAGGACCCCTTTTTCAGTTATTGCATTTAGCATTGCCGAAAAAGGGCAGAATATCACATTTTTATTATTATATACCAAAATTAAGAAAGACGCAAGTTTTCTTTTATAAAAAACACCCTTTTGCGTCACGCAAAAGGGTGTTTTTCTCACTTTTCTATGATTTTTTGTAACCTGCCGGCCAAATCTGCAAGGTAGTTGGCACCTCTGGCGGCAAAAATGCCCGTCAGCACACTGCCAACATATCGCACGGCAAAATGCACACCAAACGCACCGTAAAAATCAGCGCCTGTCAGCAAGCATAATGCCACCGAAACCGCAACGGCAATGCCTTGTATCAAAAGTGCCTTTTTATCGCCGTTCACAGCGACAACGGCACTTTTACCGTATTCCACCAGTGCCTCTACCGTTACCGCAATCACCGTCACCAGTAAAAGTCCTTCCATATTCATTCTTTTCCTTCCCATTTATCCATACGCTTATGCGCACTTTTTGTGGATTCTTCCACACGGGTTACACGGTCACGCACCTCATCCAACTGTTCACGCACGTCCGCCATCAATATGTCGTTTTTATCCACCTGACCACGAATATGTTTGATATCCGAACGCATTTCGGATAATTCCGCCGCTTTTTTCTCATCCTGTGCACGCATACCACGCAGGTTGGAAACAAGCGCCACTATAACGCCCGCCGCAGAAAGCAGAGACAGCCAGCCCGTAATTCCTAACTGTTCCACATGCACACCCCTATTTCTGTACGATATAGGTGGCGTACCCTGCATCTTTCAGCTTTGCAGCCAGTTTTTCCGCATTTTCCTTTTCTTTGAACGCACCCACCTGTACCGCATACAGACCCGTCTCCTGCTCGGCATACGGATCCTTAAACGGTATGTTAAAATACGCACAAAGTGCTTTCGCATCCGCCTCGGCAAATGCCTGCATATGGGTATGCAGGTACGCCACATCTTCCGAGTTGTCGTGGAATACCATTTCATCATATATACACACCGCTGACGTGTTTCTGATCTCGGTGAGCTCGGTGTTTTCAATCACCCTGCCACTCGCGGGATAAAAGGCACCACGGAAGGTCAGCATCTGCTTGGCAAGCTCCTTGCCCCGACCTGTCGGCCACACAAAAATACGTGACCCACGTGCGGTGTGTGCCGCCGATGCGTTGGTGTGTTTTACAAAATGCACGTCTGCCTTCCACGCATTGGATTCCGCAATGGTTTTTGCGTATCCTGCGCCCTTATTGGCTTTGTCTGATCGTTTCCACTCAATGCCGCACGCATCCAGGTACGGTATCAGCATATCCATATACGTGCCGCAATGGGTATTTTCACTGCAAGAGGCACTGTACGAGCACGGGTTGTCCGCTGCGTGCAAAGCAGGTGATAAATATACTTTCGGCATGATTCTCACCCCTGTTCCATAATATGTGCGGGTTTTCCTTGTTGTTCAGCGGTTTTTGCCGCCGTATCCTCCCGCAAATTGTTTCTTTGCTGCAAATCACGTTTAAGCAACGCTTTTTGCACCTTTTTTTGCCATTTTCCGTTCATTGTTCGCTTGTGCATATATACCTCCTATCGGTACACAAAAGTAAGGTTATCCACGGCAACCTGCCCCTTCCATCTGCACTCAAAACCGAATCTCCGGGACGCAGACAGCTGTGGTGTGAGCACGACATCTCCTTCTATTTCTCCACACAGCTTCTTTTGTTCCGGGTATACAACACCGTCACGCAAATACGCACATTCGATCTGTGCGTCATCCGTTGCTTCCAAGCCCAGATAGGTGCGTAAAACACGCTTTTTGCGAACAGTATTGTCAAGGGTATAGTCTTTGGTCCGAAAATACATTTGAATAGTATTCGGCTTTTCAAATGTGGTGAATTGGCCCTCCTGGCCATCCTCCGGCAAGCAGGGGCTAACCGTTGTTTCCCGAACGAGCACCTTTCCGCCCGGATCTTCTTGTCGGCTCCGTACCCATCCCACAGCTGTATTACCGTCGCCAAACAGATACCCGATGTCAAAATCACTTTCTATTGTCCAGACATACCAGACAAGCTGCTGTGCTTTACTGTCGCTATACCCGTTGCTATACTGCTGAAATGCCTTGTCATCCACCCGCAAAGCATATACAGTGTGTCCAACCTGCAACAGATAATAGCCCTTGTAAAGTGCAGCGTTTGCCTCTTTCCATTCTTCAGCGGTATGTTTTTGCAGTGCAGGGGAAATCAACCCCGATATTTCTTTTGCGACAAATCCCGGCGTATCCTTCACCAAGGTATAAGCCCTTCCGTGACCGTCCGCCCAACACAAACGATTGCCGCACAGCACCACCGTTTTCGGTGCGCTACAGCCAATCTTGCCATGCAGCTGCAATAACGAATACTCTTTTGTCGCCGCTGCAGAACCGCTTTGCCGGGGTTGGAGGTAATATATCTCATTTTCCTTGAAAATCACCAGAGAGCCGTCCTGCTTACCAAAGGCGGTAACAGCTTGGTTAATATCTCCCACCTCCATATAGTTGGTTTGGGGGAAATACAACGGCCGACCCGGTGCGGTCCAATATATACGATTTTTTGCATATTGCGAGCCGCTAAAAAACAGACACGCATCATTTCCTGTGCGTGAGCCGCCAAACCACGTCGAAAAGCTCATATGGGCAATCGGGATCCTTTCCAAATATGTTCTGACTTTGCTTGCGTAAGCCGTTATATTGTTGGCTGAGCTCACCTCAGGCACCGTCATATTGTTGGCAGGATCCACAAAGAAGAAGTATCCCCTGTCACGTTCAACCCGCACCTTCCTGTTGTCAACCAAACCGCTATATGTCTCATTGGCGGGCACCGTATACGTTATCTCTCTTCCGTCAGATGTGACAACAGAAACCGTAACGGGTTTATCGGCATCGATATCTGTGTACGGCAAATGAAATATCTTCCCCGTTTCGGTGGCAGTATACCTTGCCATAAACTTATCGGTCAGCAGATTTCGTGCTTCATACGGCTGTCCCACCGACTGTGCTTTGTCGGTAACCGAGGAAATACCCCGCCCACCGACAAATATACACGGCACGTAAGCTTCATCATTGACCTGACGACATTGTCCATTCTCGCCCAGTGCGTAAATGTTGTCGTCAGACAGAAAAAGAAGCAGATTTTCTGTATCTGTATACGGATATTCCATAAACATCCCCGTGACAGAAGGGTCCATATTTTGGAGTTTTATGTTAACACCGATTGCTCCGTTGACGTATAAAGAGCCGACAGACAAGGTGGCCGTGCTTTGCGTGGAGAGCTGCTCTTTACAAAGAAAGCGCCTTGTCATCATGCCCTTTATCACCGAATCTTCACTGCTGAACTTCCATTCGGTGTGCTTATCGACACTCCAGTTTTGTATAACCCCTTTTCTTGCAAAGAAAGGGCGAGAACGCAAAGCACCGTTATACCACCACACGTTCTCTGCAACACATAACTGCGTATCCGCCGTGTTGCGTTTGCCGTCACGGAGATTACAGCCACCTTGTAATGCCTCTACGGCAAATTGCGCATTCTTGCCCTTTTTTAACGCAGGGAACTTCATACGCCCGCCTCCTCGTTCAGCCGTGCAAACAGCACATCTTTCCGTCGATAGGCAATCGGTGCCGCCGCACGTTTACGATTGTATATGGTCGCATATACCTGCTGATTGTCGCCGTCACCCTCCGACATGGCAAACAGCATCGCCACACCAAACGGCATCACATCCTTTGTTTGCCTGTCATTGAGCAAAACGGGCTCGTCCAATGAAACGAGCGGTAAGAACGGATCTTTTCGCCCCGTGTACCACAAATCACCGTAAATCTGATTGACAGCCGCCAAGCCACGTGCCTCCAGTTCCTCTTCGCTTTCGTCATCCAGTTTTTCGCAAATATCGATATAGTTCAACAATAACAACGCCTGTCGTAAAATATCCCGTCCGCTTCGCATATACTCTCCTCCTTTCAGAGACGGTCGCAGGCGAATCGCCTGCGACCGTTGCGTTTAATAGATATACGCGTAGATGCCGTCTTCCATACTGTTGCGGATAAACAGATCGTAGTATACACGGTAATCGAACTTCCACGCATCTGCGTTCAGGTTGTGTGCAGGATCAAATGCACGCACCTTTTCGGTCTTTTTGACAAGGGATGCGGCACGCTTGGGCATAACCAGCAGGCCGATATTCTTCGCCTGTGCGGCAGGGGTAAAGCCACCTGCAATCTGGTCACCGCTGACACCGTCATTGAACACATACGCAGTCTTCATACGGCTGTCGGGAGTGGGCAGAATAGCGACACCGTTGAGGGATTTCACCTCAGTGCTGACAGCACCTTTTTTGAAGGAGCTTGCCACCAACACACGGGAAATGTCGCCGCTCTGCTGCAATGCACCCCACATAGTGCTGTCCACAAACGCAACCAGCTCCTCGTCGTAACCGACCTCGTTCTGCACCTTACGGATTGCTTCGGACAACATAGTGAACGCATCGGTTTCGGGGGTGCCTTCCACCGTCTGTTCTTTAGTCGCCGCAAAGCCGCCGAGCTTAGACAGCACGTAAGCGTCGATTTCCGGTACAACCTGGGTGCGTACAAACTCACCCATCACCTGACCTGCAAGATCGGCAATACCGGTTTCATCGTTGTCTTCACGGTCAAGCTGGAAAGAACGACCACGGTCCATAGACAACGAATACGGCTCTGCAGTTACCGACACGGTACCCGAAACAAAGCCGGTGTCACGGTCATAGTTGCCAAGACCCGAAAAAGACATTTCGGGAATCAGCACCGTTTTACCGCCCACAAACTTCGCACGCAAGGCATTGTCTGCCAAAAAGCCGGTGACAGGTTTATGTACAATCGCCTTGTCCAGTTCGCCTGTCATAGTAGATTCAAAGTTTTCAAAATCAATACTCATATTCTTTTCTCCTTATCATTTGATATGTTTACTGTAATGCTTGCTCAAAAGAGCGTGCAAACGCATCCGACACGGGCTTTGCCTGTCTGTTGCTGCCGCCAAGCGAACCTGCTGCCGCCTGAGCTGCACGGCTCTGCCGTTGCTGCTCGGCAAGTACTGCCCGTTCTTCTCTGAAACGATGACGCAAAAACGCATCCAGCAAAGGAATATTTTCCTCTGCCGCCGCTTGCAACACCGCTTCAGGCACATCGGCAACCGATTGCAACTCGGGCATTTCCTGCTGCAACTGTAAAAAACCGTCTGCCAACGCATCCGCCGTCTGTTCAGCCGAAACCGATTCTTCGGTTACAACTGCTTCCTGTACGTCGCTCATACCTTTTCCTCCTTCCGTGTCGCCGCCTCCCGCATTTCACGCAGCAAACGTCGCTGTCCCGGAATGCTGCCCGCAGGTAAGCGGCTGACATACTGTTCGGGTGTAATGACCCCATCTTCCAGCATTTTATTCAGCAGACCCAACGTCACATTATGATCCCCTGTCACCGATTCCGCCACGTCTACCTTGACCGAAAACAGCAAAGAACTGCAGGTTTCCGCATCAAAGGCACAATAGCGACTGCCAAATGCGGTGTTCAGGCGTAACGGCCGTCTGCCATACATCTGCACCCAGAAATCCGCCCAGATACGTGCCACATCCTCGCAAAAGCTGAAAAAGCGGTTGCGAATAAGCTGCATCGGTTTGACCGATGCTTCACGCACTGCCAAAATAGCAGATGCGTTGTCGGGGCGCACGTCTCCAAGCACCACGCCGCTGACGCCCGCTTGATTGAGGGTGTCGGTAATCAGGGAAGAAATGCCGGCATTGTATTGAGAGGAATATGCCGGTGGATCCACGTACTTAATGGCCCGCTCTACATCCTCACCGTTGCCGTATACCGGGATGACCTGACCGGGGTCATTGGTAACCGGCTGTGTTACCACGTCACCGTTGACCAGCATAATCGGCATGCCGGTCATCATCATTGCCCACACGCCGGCGGTGAGCATACGGTTAATGGCAATCTGGTTCGGAATAAGATACGGAATTTCACTTTCCCCATACCCACACCCATGACGGGTGCACCAACGGAACTCTGCCAGCGGATACAGATGAACACCCAGGCACCACGGCGGACGCACCACTGCATTACCTGCCACCTGCATACCCCACACGCGACTCTCACCGTTTTCATCCCATTCTTTCCAGAAGCGAGTCAAAACAGTAGCTTTTTTAGGGGCATCCTCATCAGCAGGATAGGTAGCATCGGGTCGGATATTTTTCCAACCACTGCCGCCAAAACGGCGTGCCGTTGCTTTGAGCGTTTCCACCTCTTTTTGCTGTGCCACCAACAAAAAGGGCTGTGCCTGCAGCGTCTCCTCGGTGGGGTCACCAAGGAACACCTGGTCAATTTGCAGCACTTCGCTGACAATATCTCCACGAATGGGATACTGCCGTGCGGTATCTGCATAAAGACCTGTATCTAAACGGTCATCCCAATAGGTATACAGGATGCCGGTGCCGGTAATATATGCGTCTTGCATCACCTGTTGTGTCAAATCATCAAACTTAAGCCGCTCTGCCGTAGCAGCAAAGTGGTCGGAAAGTGCCGCAGCCATTCGTGCGGCTTTGGTATCCTCATCACAGCTGTCTTCCGCCTCGCCCTGTCTCCAAAGGTCAAGGGCTTTGCGGCTTTGCTCATTTTCGGCAACGCCCTGTGCGGTGTAGGTGACAGCCACCGCATCGGGATTGACAACCGACATCTTGTAGTCGGCAATACGCTTAATGATATTTTGTCGCACAAGCGGACGGTCCTCGCCACATCCTGCACCGTGCCACTGGTCGCCGAGATAAAACCGTTCGTTTATCTCGTTTTGGCGAAACATACCGTGTCTGCCGCAGCCCTCTTTATAACGGACGCCGCGTGCGTACTCGCGTGCTATTTGCTCCGCTGTTATACTGTTCTTCATCGGATTTTCCTCCTCTTTCCTTCATACCGGCAGGCATACGTCCGCTGCCGTCGTACTGTAAAAAATTGAGCAATTCCTGCCAACCAAAGTTCTCATCTGCAACCACAGTGGGTGTTTTACCGTTGCGCTGTCTGTGACGGTACAGACGCCCCAGAAAGAAGCCCGCACCGAAGGTCAGCAAAAAAAGCCAGATACCGAGTAGTGTTTCTACCATTTTTACCCTCCCCAACGGCCATACATATCCGCAGCCCGTACGGCGCTGCGTGCCGTTGTAATTTTTAAGTTTCGTTTTCGTCGCGGCACGTCCTCCATGGCATACCGCAATGCATCCATTAAGTGGTTTTCGGTGTCCTGCGGACGATTGGAAAAGCTGTCCGCCCTGCCGTCGTGTGTCGGCTCCCACGCATACGCCGCCAGCTCCGCAGCGGTATGTATGCAATCGGGATGCACGATAATATGGTATTCCTGCAGCCGTGCTATCCCGGCATTGACAGAATCCCGCCCTTTTTCCGCCGCTACCAGGCGGGAGACACCCAACCGTCTCAAATCCTCATTGGATTTCGGCTCAGCACTGTCCGCACGGATACGTTCTTTTGCATACCCTTTACGGGTGAGCATCGCCGCAATATCCGCATTGAGCATCCGTCGCGCATAATGCTCATCGTATATGTACAGCCGTGCCTCCCCGTCTGTCTCGCACGCCGCTGCGGCTATAAATGCCGTCGGGTCGTTTGTATAGCCGTAGTCTAAGCCGAAAATATGCCGAAAGCCGTCGCCTTTGAGAGCGGCAGGGTCAAAGTCAGCCACCTCCCAATTATCGAAGATCAGCCCTTCGCTTTTCCCCCACTCCCCAAGCCCTGCCACCGCATACTGACGGGGGCGACGCACCTTCATATCCTCATACAGCTGACGGTCGGTATCATCCAAAAACTCGTTACACAAATAATTGGTGGTGACAGCCAGCGTGTCCGCCCGTTTTGTGTCAAAGAAACGTCGTTTCAGCCAGTGGTTTTCATCCCACGGGTTAAAGGTCAGGGTGGTTTGCTTGAAAAGCGGCGGCAGGATCTGGCCACGTGGCATAGACAGGTCCAATTTATCGAAATCTGCTTCCTTCGCAATTTCAAATGCCTCCTCTACCCACACCCAACACAAAGCACCTTTATCCACTGTAGTAGATGCCAATTTTTCCACATTATCAAATCCACGGAACAAAATGCGCTGTCCTGTCGGCAGATATTGCAGCTCCAGAGATACACTAGAAGCACGGCACAGGTGAGACACTTCCAAGCGATCAATTGCCCATCGCAGCTGTGCGAAGGTGCTGTCACGATGAGTGCGTCCCACCTGCCGCACCACCAACAAGTTGGCATCGGGGTATTTCATCATATTGACGATATACCACAAAGCA
>JAZNXY010000084.1:0-11089 GCA_045594105.1 Acutalibacteraceae bacterium
AACGCTGTGCGTTACTCCGTCGCTTTTGTAATCGCTCGTGTCCCCTTTGGCTCCCTTGTGTAAAGGGAGCTGGCAAAACCGAAGGTTTTGACTGAGGGATTGTTGATATATATTACAAGAAATCTTATAATAACGCTAACGGACTTGAACTGGAGTAACGCTGTGCGTTACTCCGTCGCTTCTTGCTCGAACGCATTGTTGTACGTTCGGTTTTGCTGCGCAAAACACCGCAAGAAGACGCGTGGTTTTGCGTTGTAGCGGGTGTTGTGCAGTAGTGTGTACTCGCAAAACCCTGTTAGTCCGCTGGTGCGGCCTAACGGGTTCTGCGTCATTTAGTGTGTTCGTCAAATAAAAAAAGGATAGGCATTTGCCTATCCCTTTTTTATTGGTGGACGCTAACGGACTTGAACCGCTGACCCTTCGCACGTCAAGCGAAAGCTCTACCAGCTGAGCTAAGCGTCCGTAACAGTGCATAGTATATATGAAAATATTGCTAATGTCAAGTACCATTTTGGTGAAAATGGAGATAATATTTTATTTTTGCAATTTTTGAAAATAATTCTTGCATTTTTGCGTAGAATATAGTAGTATTAATACAATGTTTTTTGAACAGTTTGCATTTTGGAGGCGTTTTAATTTCAATGGAAGAGCTTAAACAGTTATCAAAATCCGCTTTGGAACAACGTTTGCAGGATTTGAAAGCGGAATATGCAGAATATAAGGCCAAGGGGTTAAAGCTTGACATGTCCCGTGGCAAACCCGGTCCCGAGCAGTTAGATATCACTGTTGATATGCTGCATTGTCTGAACGAAGAAGACGGCTATGCGGCGATGGGCAATATCGACACCCGCAACTATGGTGTGGTAGACGGCATTCTTGAGGCCAAACAGATGTTTGCGGACATTTTCGGCGTAGAGGTTGACAATGTCATTGTCGGTGGCAACTCCAGTCTGAATATGATGTTTGACTATATTGCGACCGCATACGCAAAGGGTATTTGCGGAGAGGCACCGTGGCTGACACAGGGCAAGGTTAAGTTTTTGTGCCCTGCACCGGGGTATGACCGTCATTTTGCCGTGACACAGTTTTTTGATATTGAACTTATCACCGTGCCGATTACCGAAAAAGGTCCCGATATGGATATGGTAGAGGAGTTGGTGAAGGACCCGCTTGTGAAGGGTATGTGGTCTGTACCGATGTATTCTAACCCTACCGGCATCACGTATGCAGATGAAACGGTAAAACGTTTGGCCGCCTTAAAGCCCGCAGCAAAGGATTTCCGTATTATGTGGGATAATGCGTATTGTGTACACCATTTGTACGATACCCCTGACCGTTTGTTGAATCTCTTTGAGGAGGCGAAAAAGGTAGGGAATGAGGATATCGTTCTAATGTTCACCTCTACTTCGAAAATCAGCTTTCCCGGCGGTGGCGTAGCGGCAGTGGCGGCGAGTAAGGCCAACCTTAACGAGATTAAAGCACGAATGACCGTACAAACCATTGGTCACGATAAGCTCAATATGCTGCGCCACGTACGGTATTTCAAAAACGCAGAAGG
Organism: Acutalibacteraceae bacterium; assembly: GCA_045594105.1. Taxonomy (GTDB): domain Bacteria; phylum Bacillota; class Clostridia; order Oscillospirales; family Acutalibacteraceae; genus URNF01. The sequence goes on from JAZNXY010000084.1 coordinate 1,559, forward strand.
CATTGCGGCACATATGCGTCGTCACGCAGAAATACTGCGTCCGAAATTCGAAACGGTACTGCGTGTGTTGGAAAACCGCCTTGCCGGAAAAGGCGTGGCTGCCTGGCATTCGCCTCGTGGCGGGTATTTTGTCAGTGTCGACTTGATGGCGGGGTGTGCCAAAGAAACGCACCGCCTTTTGAAAGAGGCGGGGGTCACCATGACCGGTGCAGGCGCTACGTTCCCCTACGGCAAAGACCCTAAAGATTCCAATTTGCGTATCGCACCTTCGTATCCGTCTTTGGCAGAATTGGAAATGGCAATGGAAATGTTCTGTGTTTGTGCCGAAATGACGGCTATCGAAAAATTGTTGGTATAATTTTTGAAGAACGCACTTCACATTGTGAGGTGCGTTCTCTTGTGTGATTTTTTTGCGTTCCCGTTGACTTTTTTTTATATATAATGTATACTTTACCTATTAACGTGGTGCTTTGTTCCCACGTGAGCTATTTTTGGAGGATGTATTGATGAAGCGTACTTCTAAATCCGTTTTCTTCATCGTACTGGTGCTGATTCTCGCACTGGCATATACGTCGTTTTTCGGTGTGTATACCCAGTTTGGCGATCGTACCGACACGGTGATACGCGGTGCGAAAGATATCCGTTGGGGTATTGATATTCGCGGTGGTGTAGACGTAACATACGGTCCGGTGGATGAATCTGTGACCGTGACCGAGGCGAATCTGCAGGGTGTGGAAACCATTATTGCGGAACGTCTTATCGGCAAGGGCATTACCGACTACGAAATGTATTCGGATGTTGCCAATCATCAGGTGATCGTTCGTTTTCCCTGGAGCAGTGATGAAAAGGACTTCGACCCTGCTGCAGCGATTGCCGAACTCGGTCAGACTGCACAGCTTGAGTTCCGTATAGGCAGTGAAACCGAAGAAAAAGATGGTAAAACTGTTCCGACCGGAAAGATTGTGCTGACCGGTAAAGATGTGGCTTCCGCAGAAGCTGTGTTTATTCAGAACGACAATGGTACACAGGAACCTGTTGTGCAGTTGACGCTGAATGAATCGGGCAAAAATGCGTTTGCAGATGCGACCAAAACGCAGGCGGCCAATAAAGGTACCATTTCCATTTGGTTGGACGGTGCGATGATCTCCAATCCCACCGTGCAGGATACCATTACGGGTGGTGTGGCGACCATTTCGGGCAGCTTTGAATCCTTGACCGATGCGGCTGACCTTGCCAACCTCATTAACTCGGGTTCTCTGCCGTTTGCTATTGAAGCCAAAAGCAGCGGTACCGTTTCTCCCACCATGGGTGAAAAGGCACTCGAAGCGATGGTGCTGGCCGGTGTGATTGCGTTTGCACTGATTGCGGTGTTTATGATTGCTTACTACCGTTTGCCCGGTCTGGTTGCGGTTATTGCACTGATTGGTCAGATTGCGGGCTCTATTGCGGCGATTTCGGGTTACTTCGGTGTGCTGGATAGCTTTACCTTGACCTTGCCCGGTATTGCGGGTATCGTGCTTTCCATCGGTATCGGTGTTGACGCAAACGTTATTACCGCCGAACGTGTAAAGGAAGAAATCCGTAACGGTAAAACCATTGATAACGCCATTCGTCTGGGCTCTAAAAACTCCTTCTGGTCCATCTTTGACGGTAACATCTCGGTTGTTATCGTAGCGGTGGTACTGATGGGTGTATTCGGTCCTGCGGACGGCATCTGGAGTATGATACTCAAACCCTTGCTGTTCTGGGCACCTGCGTCCACCACGGGCTCTGTGTACTCCTTCGGTTATACACTGTTTATCGGTGTTATCTTTAACTTTGTTATGGGTGTGTGGGCATCTCGTGCGATGTTGCGGTCTGTGTCCCGCTTTAGGTTCCTCCGCAAACCCTGGCTGTATGGAGGTGTCAAAGAATGAAAAAGACATTTGATTTTGTAGCACGCCGTAAAACCTTCGCTATTATTTCGGCGGCGGTTTTGGGTATTGCACTGATTTTTAATATCATCTTCGGCACCGCAATGGATATCACCTTCAAAGGCGGTACGTTGATGCGTTACAGTTTTGAAGGCACCGTAGATATGACGGTGGCTGAGAAAGCGGCGAAGGACGTGCTCGGCAATGCGGCTACCGTAAAACAGGAAACGGTGAATAACACCGCTGTTATCAGTGTTTCGTTGGTGGATGAAATCAACACCGACAAACAGACGGCGCTGGATGACGCCATGGCGAAAGCTCTGCCCAATAACAAAGTGGTGCAGTTCAGTTCCAACTCGCTGAAAGCATCTATGGGTAAACGCTTCTTTGCAAAATGCTTGGTTGCTGTAGCACTTGCTGCGGCATTTCTGCTCGTTTACGTTGGCTTGCGTTTCCGTAAGATCGGCGGCTTCTCCGCAGGTGCATTTGCACTGCTTGCGCTGGCGCACGACCTTTTGTTTGTGTATTTCACCTTTGTCATCTTCCGCATTCCGCTGAATGATAACTTCGTAGCGGTTATGCTCACCATTCTCGGTTACTCGCTCAATGATACCATCGTTGTGTTTGACCGTGTACGTGAAAACCGCCGCAAGCTCGATCCGAAGACACCTATTGCTGATGTTGTGAATATGAGCTTGAATCAGAGCTTTGTGCGTACCCGTAACACTTCTATTACGACCGGTATTGCAGTAGGCACCATTGCGGTGGTAGCATTGGTTTTACGTATGGATGCTATTATCAGCTTTGCCGTTCCGATGCTGTTCGGTGTCATCTCCGGTTTCTATTCTTCGCTGTTCCTCAGTGTACCGCTGTGGGCAGGTTGGACAGAACGTCACGGCGAAAAGAAAAAAGCAAAATAATGGTATGAAGACCGTGTGGAAGTTTCCACGCGGTCTTTTTCATCTTTTTTGAAAAAGTGCTTGCAATTTGTAAATACGTGTGATATAATCTTCCCGTTATGGAAATGTAAAAGAGGTGACAAGAATGAAAGAGGCTATCCACCCGAATTATGCACAGACCACGGTTACCTGCATCTGCGGTAATGTGATCGAGACAGGTTCAACGAAATCGGATATCCGTGTTGAAATTTGTTCCAAGTGCCATCCGTTTTACACCGGTAAGCAGAAACTGGTTGACAGCGGCGGCCGCGTAGAACGTTTCAACAAGCGTTTTGGCTTGTCTGGTAAATAAGTAGTTGACCGTAAAGGCAGTGCAAAATATATTGCACTGCCTTTTTTCATATGATAACGAGGTGATATGCGTGACCCCATACCGAACTATATTGAAACCTGCTACGGCAGAATTTGTGGATAGACGGTCTCGCTTTATCGGACAGATTATTCCTGTCAGTGATGAAGAGACGGCCGTTCGCTTTATCGAAAGTGTCAAAAAACAGTATTGGGATGCACGACATCACGTACCTGCATATATTATCCGCAACGGCGATATTCGTCGCTTCAGTGACGATGGGGAACCGCAGGGAACAGCGGGTATCCCGACCCTGGATGTGCTGCAAAAACAAAATCTTACCGATTGTTGTGTGGTGGTCACACGGTATTTTGGCGGCATTTTGCTTGGCAGCGGCGGGCTGGTACGTGCCTATTCGCATACAGCGGCTTTAGCGGTGGAGGCGGCAGGTGTTGTCGAAATGCGCCCTGCGTTTTTGGAAGAAATACAATGTAGCTATACGCAATACGGCTGGTTGGCACCGCTTGTGGAAAGTGGTGGCGGTACGATTGTAGATACGCAGTACACCGATGAGGTTATTGTCCGCTTCCTGCTGGATACCGAGCTGCAAGTCGGCTTTGAAAAGCAGTTGACCGAACGCAGTGCAGGGTCTTTGACACCAAAAATCCTGGAAGAACAATACCGCACGGTGCAGATTTAATTTTTTTGTATTTTTTTGCGAAAAAAGAAGGAAAATCACGAAAGAGATGCGTATATATAGATATATGGCTTTTTTAAGGAGGGATACGCCGTGGCTGTACGTGAACTGTATGAGCAGTTAGAAAAGGAAATGCTGGCACCGAATGCGGCATTTTCTGCGGATGCGAAACGGGATAGAGAAGAAACCCCTTGTTTATACCGTACGGCATTCCAACGTGATAGAGACAGGATTGTACACTCGAAATCTTTCCGTCGTTTAAAGCATAAAACGCAGGTGTTTTTATCTCCCGAAGGAGACCATTATCGCACCCGTTTGACTCACACTCTGGAGGTCTCGCAGATTGCGCGTACCATTGCTCGCGCGTTGCGTCTCAACGAAGACCTTACCGAAGCGATTTCCCTGGGACATGACTTGGGACATACGCCCTTCGGACATGCGGGTGAGCGTGCACTCAATGCACTGATGGCAGAGGAAGGCGGTTTTCGCCACTATGACCAGAGCGTGCGTATCGTCGAGATGCTTGAGCGAGATGGGGTAGGCCTGAATCTTACCACTGCGGTACGTGACGGTATTGCACGACATACCGTAGATCCGTGGGCGGCGACCCTGGAAGGCCGTATTGTACGCTTTGCGGATAGGGTTGCGTATGTCAATCACGATATGGACGATGCGATTCGTGCAGGTGTTTTGAAAGAAGAGGACGTACCTCAGGATGTACGTGCGTTTTTGGGGGAGACCCGTGGCGAGCGAATTGATACGTTGATTACCGCTATTATCAATAACAGCGGTGACGACATTCGTATGGATGAGGAAACGTGGCGGTATTTTGACCGCTTACACGCATTTTTACATAGTGACCTTTACCGTGATTCTGCGGCGAAGGTGGAAGAGAAAAAGGTGGATGCTTTAATTTCTCAGATGTTTGAATATTTCATAGAGCATCCCGATAAATTGCCGGCTGAATATCTGCCCACCTTGGAAAAGGAAGGTAAAAAGACGGCCATTTGTGATTATATTGCGAGTATGACCGATAACTATGCGTTAGAGGTATATCACGATTTGTTTATCCCTCGTCGTTGGTCGGTACATATTGAGTAAACCGAAGTAATTTTGAGAAAGGAGACGACTGTAATATGGCATTACCTGAAAGTTTTATCCGTGAACTTATATCCCGCAACGACATCGAAAGCGTCGCCTCCTCGTATGTTAATTTTAAGAGGCGTGGCAAAAACCTTGTGGGACTTTGTCCGTTTCACGGTGAGAAAACGCCCTCCTTTAACCTGTATCCCGAGACCGAGTCGTTTTACTGCTTTGGTTGCGGTGCAGGCGGTGACGTTATCACCTTTATCAAGAGAATTGAGAACCTGGATTACATAGATGCGGTCAAGTTTTTGGCGAACCGCAGCGGTATGCAGATGCCCGAAGATACCCGGGATGATCGCACCTCGCATCTGCGTATGCGTGTTTTGGAAGCAAATCGAGAGGCGGCAAAGTTTTTCCATGCACAGCTGTCTGCACCGGCAGGGCGTATTGCACTGGACTATTACCGTAAACGTGGGTATACCGATGCCACCATTCGTCATTTCGGTCTCGGTTATGCTCCGAACGAATGGGATGCGTTGGGTAAACACCTGCGTAGCAAGGGCTTTAAGGATGAGGAATTACAAGCCGCATTCTTGACCAGACGTGGTAAAAACGGCGGTAGCTATGATTTGTTCCGCAACCGTGTGATGATTCCCATTATTGATATTCGTGGCGCCGTGGTGGGCTTCGGTGGTCGTGTGCTGGACGATAGCAAGCCGAAATACATCAATACCGAGAATACGTTGGCATATAGTAAGAGTAATAACCTTTTTGCACTTAATTTTGCAAAATCCGCAGGCAGAGAATTGATTCTTTGTGAAGGATATATGGATGTTATTGCGATGCATCAGGCGGGTTTTACAAACGCAGTGGCGGCTCTCGGTACGGCGTTTCCGCAGGAACAGGTGCGACTGATTACTCGCTACGCCGATAAGGTGAATCTGATTTTCGATGCGGATGAAGCAGGCCAAAAGGCGACAAAACGTGCGTTGGAGGCACTCCGTTCGACCGGTATAGACATTAAGGTGATTTCCATACCCGACGGTAAGGACCCCGATGAGTACATTCGTAAGAACGGCGCTTCTAAGTTTCGACTGTTGATGGAACGGTCGTCCAATGCGATGGAGTATCGTTTGATGACATTAGCGAGCGGATATGATTTGTCGACAGATAGCGGCAAAGTGCGTTTCTTGGGTGAGGCGGCGGTGTTGCTGGCAAACTGTGGACAGGTGGAACGTGATGTGTATGCAGGACGACTGTCTAAAGAGCTTGGCGTGTCCAAAGAGGCAATTTTACAACAAATAAAAGGCGTGTCACGCAAGAGAGAACGTGCCGAGGAAAAGCAGGAGCTTTCCCGTGCCATGAAGCAGGATCTGGCGGCTTTGCGCAAGGTGAATCCCGATGCGGAAAAGTTCCCTCGTGCCGCACAGGCGGAGGAGGCGCTGATCGGCGCGCTGATATTACACCCCGATTTTATCCCGAAGTCGTTGTCCGCATTGCCGGCAGAAAAAATGGTAACGGCGTTTAACACACGTGTATATCAATATCTCGCAAACCGCAAAGCAACCGGTTTACTGATAGAATTGCCGTTCTTTTCAGCAGATTTTGAGGATGCAGAGATGGCATATATTACACGGGCAGTGGAAACCGCTAACAAAAGTGCGTTTACGTGGGAAGATTTACAGCGATATATTGCTATTATATTGGAAGAAAGCTCTTTACGGGGACTTGGTGACCCGAAATCGCTGGGAAATGCCGAGATTGAAGATATTTTGGCAGTAATGCGTGAAAGAAAGAATAAACACAATCAATAAATGAAAAAGTAGGATGTGGAGGAATTATTATGGCTAAGAAAAAGAGCGATTCTGCCGCAGAAGAGATGCAGCAGACCGAAACTGTGGAAGCCCCTGAGGAAGCAGTGGTAGCCGAAGAGGCACATGCGGCAGGTAAAAAGGATAAGAAACAACAAAAGATTCGTGATTTGATTGAACTGGGCAAAGCAAAGGGTAAACTCACCAACCACGAGATCATGGATGCAATGGAAGAGATTGACTTTGATCCCGACCAGATGGAAAAGCTGTACGAAATGTTGGAAAGCCACAATATTGAGATTATCGACGATTTCGACGACAGCTCTTTGGATGACTTGACCTTTGCTACCAATAATGACGGCGACGATGACGGCGAAGGCGAAAGTACGGCAGAGTCGGTAGCAATCGATGATCCTGTCAAGGTGTATCTGAAAGAAATCGGCCGTGTACCGCTGCTCACTTCCGAAGAGGAAATTGACCTTGCTATGCGTATTATGGAAGGTGACGAAGCCGCAAAACGCCGTTTATCCGAAGCAAACCTGCGTCTTGTTGTCAGCATCGCCAAACGCTACGTCGGACGTGGTATGCAGTTTTTGGATTTGATTCAGGAAGGTAACCTTGGCCTTATCAAAGCGGTAGAAAAGTTTGACTACACCAAGGGCTTTAAGTTCTCCACCTATGCAACCTGGTGGATTCGTCAGGCGATCACCCGTGCGATTGCCGATCAGGCACGTACCATCCGTATTCCTGTGCATATGGTAGAAACCATCAATAAGGTGAAAAAGGTTTCCAGCCAGCTGCTGCATAAGAACGGTCACGAACCGTCTGCAGACGAGATTGCAGCTGAACTGGAGATGCCTGTAGAAAAGGTGCGTGAGATTATGCGTGTCGCACAGGAACCGGTTTCGCTGGAAACACCTATCGGTGAGGAAGAGGATAGTCATTTAGGTGATTTTATCCCCGATGATGAAGCACCTGCACCTGCTGATGCGGCCTCCCACACCTTGCTGAAAGAACAGTTGGGCGAAGTACTGTCCACCTTGACTCCCAGAGAAGAAAAGGTGCTGCGTTTGCGTTTTGGTTTGGAAGACGGCAGACCGCGCACTTTGGAAGAGGTGGGTAAAGAGTTTGACGTTACCCGTGAACGTATTCGTCAGATTGAAGCAAAAGCACTCCGCAAGCTGCGCCACCCGAGCCGCAGCAAAAAACTCCGTGATTTCCTTGATTGATATGTGTAAAAAGGACACCCGATGCATCTTGCATCGGGTGTCCTTTTTTTGTTGTTTGTGTTAGTTACAATAGTCTGCTGTTCACGTGGCACATATCGCGTTAGCGATATGTGAGGAGCGGGCAAGCAAGACCATGTTTCGCAGAGATTATGAGCCCGTTCAGCCGCCGAGGTATGCCTTTTTAACCTCGTCGCTTTGTGCGAGCTCGGCACCTGTGCCCGAAAGGGCAATGCGGCCGTTTTCAAGCACGTATGCGCGGTCGGAAATCGCTAACGACTTACCGGCATTCTGTTCTACGAGAAGAATGGTGGTGCCGTTTTTCTGGAAGTTCTTGATAATATCAAAAACCTGGTCAACCAGCAGGGGAGAAAGACCCATGGAAGGTTCGTCCAGCATCAACAGCTCGGGGTGACTCATCATGGCACGACCCATAGCGAGCATCTGCTGTTCACCACCCGAAAGGGTGCCTGCGATCTGGGATTTACGTTCGCCCAGACGCGGGAACCATTCGTAAATCTCTTCAACGTCCTCTTTGATTTTTGCTTTACTCTTTTCGGTGTAAGCGCCCATCAGCAGATTTTCGTATACGGTCAATTCCTGAAATACTCTGCGACCTTCGGGCACCTGCGTCATACCGAGATGCACGATTTTATGGCAGGGCATTCTGGTGATGTCCACACCGTTGTAGGTGGCGGTGCCCGACGTAGAGGGGATAAGACCCATAATGCTCTGCATAGTGGTGGTTTTCCCGGCACCGTTGGCACCGATAAGGGTCACGATTTCGCCTTTGTTCACTTCGAAACTGATACCCTTAAGGGCTTGAATAACACCGTAGAAAACGGTTAAATCTTTTACTTCTAATAATGCCATAACCATTAACCTCCGATGTATGCTTTGATGACCTCGGGGTCATTGAGCGCTTCTTTTGTATCGCCCTGTGCCAAAACAGTACCGAAGTTGAGAACGGTGATTTCATCACAGAGACCGGATACAAATTTCATATCGTGTTCAATGAGCAGGATGGTCATATCGAAATTGTCGCGGATATGCCGGATGATATTCATGAGATCCTCGGTTTCGTGCGGATTCATACCGGCGGCGGGCTCGTCTAACAACAACAGCTTCGGGTTGGTGGCAAGCGCACGTGCAATCTCGAGCTTTCTTTGCTTTCCGTAAGGAAGATTGCAGGCGAGGTTGTTTCTTTCATCCTCAAGCCCGAATATAGCAAGTAACTCCTTGGCGCGCTCACGCATTTTTCTTTCGCTTTCAAAGTGTCCGGGAAGCCTCAGCATACTCGTAAACGGGTTACACTTATACTCAGGCTGGTTGTGAAGGCCTACCATTACGTTGCGAATAACGCTCAAGTCGGATCGTAGCCATGTCGTTCTGTGAGCCAAGGAGTTGCAACCTAGAGTTGTCTTCCTAAGACCGCTTGGCCTCCGACTTCGCTTTCAAAGTGTCCGGGAAGCCTCAGCATACTCGTAAACGGGTTACACTTATACTCAGGCTGGTTGTGAAGGCCTACCATTACGTTGCGAATAACGCTC
>JAZNXY010000085.1:0-18044 GCA_045594105.1 Acutalibacteraceae bacterium
ACTGATATTAAAGCGAGTGCCCTACAAAATTGTCGCCAAAGAGCTTGATGTTACGGCATACCGCAATATCGGACTTGCCTTGAGAGATAAGAAAACCGCCTCACTTGCAGTGAAACGGTTTATTGAATATTTGCGGTATAGATAATTGAGCCGTGAAGCAGCGCACCTTTTCTTCGTTTTTACCTATATTTACGCACCTTTTTGCCCGTCTTTCGCAACAAAAAAGAGATAGGCAATGCCTATCTCTTTTTGTTCGTATGGCACTAATGGACGCAGGACCCGAAAACCCGCAATGCGGGTTTTCCTCAGGAGTTGCGTGTACACACTGCCGCATTTTACGCACTTCACCGCAACTCCAGTTCAAGTCCTGTTACCCGCACCAAAAAGAACGGACACCAAAAGGTGTCCGTTCTTTTTCGTTGTGTACGAAGAGACGAGAACCTCGAAAAGGCAACGCCTTTTCACAGGTTTTGCGTGTATGCACTGCCGCATAGCACCCACTACACCGCAAAACCAGTTCAAGTCCTGTTAAGAGACACCTTTCGGTGTCTCTTTTTTGTTATTTCTTCTCCACCGTATAACCCAAAGCGATAATGAGTTTTATGGTTTCCAATGCCGTGTTACGGTCGTATGCCTTCTCCTTGTCGGTTAACTCATCATACGGCACAAGACACGGGGTGGTCTTTTTGACGTCGTCACGGGCGGGCCCATAGGTCCAACCGTCCGCAATACGTCCCACCGCCCACACCTCGTGGACATTCTCGGCAATTTTTTCGGTCAGCTCCAACAACCCGTTATCCAATTGGATGGCAGACGTGTCTACCGGTTTTGGTGTATACATAAACACCCTCCTAATCCTTAAACTGATCTTTCCACGACAATGCCTGCGTAGCAACCAAATTCGGATGCACCTGTGCACGATCGGCTCGTTTTTTGCCGTAACGGTACCCATTGGCACGCATATAGGCATTCCAGCGCCTATGCTCTGTATTGCGCCTTGCTCTGCATGCAGAGCAGCGGCACAGCGGATTGGCAATTATCTTGTCGGCTTCACCCGTATACAAGTGTTGGCACTGCATCGTGTCCTTAAACCTGCCTACCACAAACCGCTTATGTACTGTGGTTGCAATGGAGGAATAGCGATAATACTCAAACTGCATATATTTAGAGATTTCAGCAACCACTTCGTCGTACTGCTGCTCGGGTGTTTTTGTCCACCAGTAAGCATCGTCCCAGGGGATTTTTGCAAACACCGTCTTAATAACGTCGGGGGGAAGCGGTTGAGACGTCTGCATAATGGTCTGTGCCGCATTCAAGAGCTCCCGGCTGTCCTGTTGCAGCTGCTCTGCTTTTGCAGGTGCGTTGGCAGCATTTTCCAGCAAAGTAGTGCCTTTCTGAATCAACCAGTTGCCTTTTTTCAGCAGCTCGTTGCCGTTTGCAATCGCTTTTTGGGCTTCTGATTGCTTTCTGCGTGCTTTGATACACCGTTTCCTCTTGCCGTACGCTTCTTCGGCCTTCGCAACAAGTGCCGCACCTTCTGCAGCCAACCGTTCGCCTTCTGCAACCATGCGTGCGCCGTCCTCTGCCCATTGCGGAGCATCCCGAAGCAATTGACGGCTTTTGCCTGCCAGCGCCTTGCCTTCTGTCTTCAGAACCTCCTGACATAAATCCGTGTTATCTTTATGCCCCAGCCACATACGTATGGTACGTTCCACAACCACCCATCTGGTGTGCTGAACGAAAGCTTCCCATTCGAGCTTTTGATTTTCCCGCAGCTTATCGTACGAATAGTGCGTAGACAGGTTGCCGATACAATGTATGTGATACGGTGTGCCTTTATAATCCACCAGATAAGAATCGTCCTCATCCTCTTTGTTGATGTTCAGATTCTTGGCTTTGCGATCATCGTATACCACCGCATATATGCGCGGTGTATCACGTCTCTCCGCATCCTTCAGCTGTGCTTTTCGCATATTGGTGATAACCTTACAATCGGCATCGGTTCTGCCGTGCAAGCGATCAAACAATTTACGAAGCAGAATGGCCGCCTCAATATTTTTATCGTCATCGCCAAGTGCTACAAAGGTCATTAATGTGCGACGCAGACGGGTTTTGTTGTTTTTGAAAACATCATCCAGCGACGAAGAGAAGCAGTCGATATCTCTAAAAATTTTTATGTCGTACTGTGCCTCGCCGTCCTCCTGTTCCCCGTTATATGAAAGAATCTCGGGACATTCCTGCTGCAGCACGTTTTTGATGTCTCTTTTGATACGGTTTTTACCAAAGCCACTGTCTATAATGTTGATTTCCAGACGATATCCTTCCATCTGGCAGAACCACAAAGCCGTTTTGAATATCTGCTTGCCGTATTCGCCCATGCCAACAATGAGCAGAGAGATAACCTTGTCCTCTCCGCACACCTCATCACACAGACCGAAAACATCGGATTTGCAAAATGTCTCCAGAACAACATCATATACGCTGTCGATCCTGCGCACCAAAAATCCGTTTGTCATCGGATACGAGCTGCCTTTACATATATCACCGTCCAACAAATCCACAACGGCTGTTGCCACTTCATTCTGGTCGTTTATGTCTTCAACGATCGTATCCGCTTTGGAAGCTGCTTTTTTTCGTCCCTTCTTGTCCAGCCCCATTTTACGCTTTATCCGCTTCTCCAGGGAGGCGGGCATCAGAAACTGACCCTTTTCCATAGAGTCCATAATGTAACCGCTGCCCACCGAGGTGGCGTATACGTAAATAGAGGTACGCTTACGCTCTTTCCATTTTTCGGTTAAGGTCATTACCTGTGCGAGATTTTCGGATTCATCCTCACCCATAATCAGGCAAGTAACCTTTTTCCACCAACCGCAGCCAAACCACAGGTGCGTGATGTCCCGTTTCAGACAGACGGCACGCAAATCCTTCGCCTCACACAGCAATTCATATCCGTCGTCGCCGTGCTCATAAAACACATCGGTAAATACGATGTTTGCCCAGAAAGGGTGCCGTTTACGCACACTCCGTGCGAAAGCAAGGGATTGTGCATTCAATTTCGAAAACACAAACACCGGACGGAACCACGAAAAGAAAAACCGTAACCGTGCAAAAAGACTGTTGAAAAAGGATAACAAGAAGGTGGCACTGAGAGCAGGAGCAACCAACAGTCCGATATAGCAAACCGTTTCATATATTTGTTTCAGATGCGGATATTCCACCGTCTTGACGGTTTCCAATACGGCGAAGGTGCTTTCCCAGTCGCCGTCAACCAGAAACACACGCAGCACACGGTATGCTGCCAGAAGAATTGTTCTGAAGCATACCTCGTCACCACTGCCAAGCTGGGGGTCGTATTGCAGAATGGGAATGTATTGCAGCACCATTGCGGCAAACAGTCCCACCACAATCAACCGAAACAAAGGAATCGGTCTCGCTGCCCTGCGATACAGGAAATGATAGGCAATTGCCGCAACCGCAGTGGCGATTACCGCTATCACAGCCCAGGTTCCCCAAAAGAGAAGGGTTTTCTCCTCAAGAATAGGCATACCTATTCCCTCCTTATTTCTTATCCACGCAACACAGCGTCAATTTCGGCACCCGACATATGGTTTTTGGCCATCAGCTCTTTGACGAGTGCATCTATTTTATCTTTGTTTTCAGTAATCAGTGTAACCGCCTGTTGCATCTGCTCGGACAGAATCTGATTTACCTTAGCATGTACCTTTTCACTTAACGCACCGTTGGGATCCACAACCGCCAGACCGAACTCGCTGTCCATACCGTAGCCGCACAACATATATTCTGCAACCCGTGTGGCATTTGCGAGGTCGCCCGAGGCACCTGTGGATACACCGTCCTCCTCACCGTAATATACCAGCTCGGCTGCACGACCGCCCAGCGAGGTGCGGATGTTGGCAAGCAGGTCGTTTCTGGAGGAAATCTGAATCTTTTCAATATCACGCTGCATATATCCGCCATGGTCACCACGTGCTACGACGGTAAGATACGACGGGGTGTTGCCATAGTACCAATGCATGAACGCATGTCCCGACTCGTGACGAGCCACCCTTTCCAGTGTGGAAATGTCCCACTCGGTGCGTTCGCCGTGGCTGAAGGTCTCAAATGCCTCATCAAAAATCTCGTCGGTGACCTTGCCGTCGCCGTCACGAATAGCCATACGCAAGGCAAGCTCCAGAATAGACTCCAACGAGGCAAGACTCATGCCGGTAGAACGAACGGCAATGCTTTCATATTTGCCTTCGCTCAGCCGGAATGCCGCATGCGCAGCCGTTTGTTTTCGCAGGAACTTCATACGCTCGTCACGGGTAGGCAGGTCCACAAAAATACGACGGTCAAAACGACGCATCAAAGCTTCGTCAAGACTCTTGGCACTGCCGGGCTTCACGTCAAAGTTGGTGGCAGCCAAAACAAACACCGGTTTGGAGGTGTCTTTCTTAAATCCGTCCATTTCGGTGAGCAAAGCGGTCAAGGTCGACTCTACCTCTTCGGAACCTCTTTCGCCGCCCGTGCGCTGTTTGGCAATCGCATCAATCTCGTCGATAAATACGATGCTGGGGGCATACTTACGTGCGACACGGAACAGATCACGCACCGCTTCACCGCCCGAGCCCGTGTACTGTTTACGGAACTGGCTGCCCACAGCGGAAATAAAGGTGACATCCGATTCGCTTGCCATCGCTTTGGCGAGCATGGTTTTACCCGTACCGGGAGGGCCATACAGGATCACACCCTTAGGCGGCTGTGTGCCTGCAAAGTTCTTCGGATTTTTCAGATAGTTAACGAAGAACTGCAGTTCTTTTTTCGCATCTTCCGCACCAATAACGTCGGCAAAGGCAACATTCGGGCGGGAAATATTGCTGAGAATGTTTTTCTTGTCCTCGGCATCCACCGCAACACTCGTACCAAAGTCAAACAAACAGATGGTCGCCGTACCCGATTGCGCATCAAAAATTTGAGAGCTGTTAAAGGTAACCACCTTGTTGGCACGTGCCAAAGCATTCATATTTTTCTGCTGATGTGCCTGCGTGCAGATAGCCGCAATATTTTCAAGGAAGGTTTCACGGTGACCTATCAGACTGATCTTACTGCGTACACCGGAACGTGCAAAGGAAATCCATTCGTCCTCGGTATACTCTCTCTCACCGCTCGCCAGATACAGCGGAACGGTGTTGTAGGCCTCGTGCGCATAGCGCAGGAAGAGACGGCCGTCCGATTCTACGTCTTCGATATTGAGATAGCCGTCTACATTCTCCTTTGCACCGCACAAAATATCTACCAGAATAAAGGAAATGCTTTCCTTGCGCATAATTTCCTTTGCTTCAATCGGGTCGTCGGTCACAATAAATCGACAAACGTCATCGTTCTGGCACCACATAGCCATAGACGGTTTGGCAAACACCAAGCCCGTCAGCTTTTCATTGGGCACGAACAGCCGCCGTATTTCCTCGTTGCCCTCGGGAAGCTTTACCCCGATTTTTATGGTTTTGATATTCTTGATTTCCTCCGGCTTAGTGAGGCGGAACAATTCGTGGATTTCGGCATTGAAAAATGCTTCTGCCCTACCGCGTACCATACGTGCATCTGCAGCACCACCCTCTGCAAACACCAAAGAGGTAAACACCTGTTCATCAATATCAACCGGAACATTGAAGTTTTTGGAGAAGTTGTCCGCATGACGACGGATTTCGCCTGCAGCGATGCTCACAAGATCCTGTGCGGTGATGTGATTGAACATCACCACGTTGCCGGAAGCAAAGCGGGAGCATATTGCGGCAGGGAAGAACGGCTGACCCGTGGTGCTGTTAATGTCTGTTCTCAAAGCATTGAGAATAACCTTTTTGGACAAGCCGGAAAAATCAAACGTGTCGCTATCCTCATACAACTGCCGTCCGGCATTTGTCGTGAAGATCAAAATGGTATCCTTAAAGGAAATTTCTTTGTCGGTTTTACTGTCACGGCAGAAACCGGCATCCAAAATCTGCAGAAACAGATAAATAACGGTGGTATGTGCCTTTTCGATTTCGTCAAACAGCAAAACCGCATTCGGATGCTTTTGTACAAAGCTGGTCACGTTACCTTCCTTGGCACCACGGTATACGTCATCTGCACCGGCAAACTCTACCGTTGCTTCCTTATCGGAATATTCGCTCATATCAAAACGGCAGAACGGACGTCCGTCAAAAGCATCGGCGGCCTGTTCGGCTAAAAACGTTTTACCGACACCGGGAGGGCCTGCGAACAGGAAGGTGGCCGGGCGCTTACGGTCAGGGTCGGTTATGCGCAGCATCTCCGACTGGAAGTAACCGCTGGCCAAGGTGCTGATCGCGTTGTTCTGTCCAAACACCTTGGCGGAAAGCTTTTTATGTATCTGCTTTGTCTTGGCAATCAGCGCTTCCATCTGATTTTCAGCGGTCTTGGCCTGCGGCTGCTCTTTTTTGTTCGGTTCACCCAAGCTTTCGGGAACTGTCTCCTTTTCTTCCTGCGTCAGACCACGCAAGGATGCAAAAATATCCTTGCCGAGCAGACCGGTTGCGTCTTCCGTCGTTGTTTGCGCTGCGGCATCCGTGCTGCACGCAGTTAACTGACTTTTCAGCGGTTTGTCGGGAGCGGCAACCAACTGCTTTAATACCGTTTCCGCCGTCACCACACCGTCACCCCTAGAGGCACTATCTCTGGCATCAAACAGTATTTTCTGCATATACAAGCCGTCAATGTACGAGGTGCCGGACCTCTGATTGATATACTCCAGCAAGGTCTTTTTCAACTTGCCCGTATCAATATGCAGCGAAGCAATAACGCCAGCCAGCTCGTTGATGTCTGCACCGTCCACCGTGTATACACGATCAATAAGGTCGATAACCGCCACAAAAAACCGTTGTGCCGTCAGCGGCATATCACTGCCGCCAATCCCTTTTGCGTACGCAATGATTTGTTCGAGAAGCGGCTGATTCTGTACTTGACTCATGAGTATTCTCCTTTACCTTCTGTCAACTGATTCCAAAAACTCTGTCAGGGTCATCTCGCCTTTTGCAAGAAGGTCCAGACGGTCGTTGAAAATATCCACTGCCGCACAAGCATACGAAATCATATGCTGGAACAGTGCATCCCCGATTTTGCTGTCACGGAAGGACACGGACTGGCGGAACCATGTTTTACCTGTTCTGCAGTCATAGTCGAACGACCCCTCTATCAGAGGTCGGTTCATGGCGCAGGATGCAACAGCGCCTTCTATACGCCTATCCTTGGGGAAATCGGTTCCCATGGGAGACAGGAGGCGGATATACTGTCTGGGTGCATCCACAATAATCAGGAAGTGCATCGGTATGTCTTCGCCTCTCACCCCAAAATGCACCATCAATTTATCTTCTTCTTTTGTGTATTTCCAATCACGTGCTTCAATCGCCGCACACAAATCATCAAATACCTGTTTGGCTTGCTGTATTACGTCGTTCATTGCTGTTTCCTCCTCTTATATGCTGTTCAGCTCTTCCAGGAACTGTCCAAGGTCCAACTCACCGGTGCTGATGCCCATAAACTTTTCGTTCTGGTCATCAATGATGCTGCAGGCGCTCATGATCAATCTTTCTAACGCATCCTCACCAATGTCGCTTTCCATGAAGGTTTGACAAATGCGGAAAGCCACCTTGCCGTCCTGCAAAAGGAAGTCAAAGTTGCCTGCTACCAGCTTGCAGTTGACCGCATTGACCGCCAAAGCCATCTCTATGCGTTTGTCCTCCGGTACAATAAACGGCAGCACCGAGGTCAAGAAAACGAACTGTCTTTCCGCTTCTACCTTGATGCGAAAATCCATGGCCAGATCGTCACCACGGACACCAAAGTTCATAGCCAAATTCTCTTCGTCCTTCTGATAGTGCCAGCCCCGATCATCCATCACCTTGCAAGTTTTAAGGAATATTTGTTGTGCTCTTTCCAATTTATTCTCTTCTGCCATAGTTATTTCCTCCTGTTAAACCCAACTTTGTATTGTTTGGCGAAGATGTTCTTCGCTTTTGATTTTCTGTATCACACGCACGTGCATTTCCTTGGCACGGTTGGTGATTGCGTCACAGTTGGTCATTTCCCAAAGCCGTGTGGCAATCAACGCCTTTTGTGCGTACTGTCCGCCAAATCTCTCTGCAACCAAGGATAACTTGTACAGCTCATCCGAGCCGAAGCGGTTACCGTTTTTGCAGGAAATGAACAGAGGCACCATATCCTTTATCGCCAAAACGTCGATTTCGTTGTCCACGTCCTGTGTCGCTGCGGAAACCTGACCGTCCCAGTCAATAGTAACCCCTGTCATCACATCATCAAACAGCGGTGCACCCGTGTCATCGGTCAATTCCTTTGCCACAACCGTCACGTACAATTCCAACGCTCTGCCCGCACTGGTGAGTGCACGCTTCACCTGGTCATTCTTAAATGAAAAGGTGATTTTACCGGGTTGGAAAAACAAGCCGTGAATCAGACCGGCACGTTGTAATTTGCCGAGGAAGCCGCCATCAAAGGACACAATAAAGCCCATATCCTTCAGTGTTGTTGTCGCAGCTGCGGTTTCAATGCACATTGCCAACGATGCCTTATCCTGCTGTATGTGCTCATAAAAGCCGCACAGCGTATGTATGACCGTGTTCCACTCGGAGAAATTATCCTTGCAAACATCCCACATCTTTCTGACGTCGGCACAAAAATCCTCGTTAAAGCTCCAGCGGAAAGTCGTGTTCGGCTTTTCGTCATCATATATTACGCGGCCACCGTATGCTTTTATGTTTTCATCAACCGTCAATGCGGTCTGTTTGGTGGCAAGCACCTGTCCGTCCGCATCACAGTCGTACATTCTGCCGTTGCGGATATTAAAGCGGTGCAGCTGTACCTTATCCCGATGTGCACAAAACACCGATCCTACCGCCACCAGATACAAATCGTCGCCACCGGTGAGGTCAAACGTACATGCACCGTACGTTTCAATCACCCGCTCCAGCACCTCAATGATTTTTACCAGGTTGTTGCGGTCAATGCCTTGCGGGATGAAGGTGACATTGATGCCGTGTGCGGCAGCAATTTCCTCATACCGCTGCTTTGCCGCCGTCATGTGCTTGGTGCTGTCTCCGACCAATATCACACGGTCCGGCTCGCACAGCAGCGTGCTGACAATGTTCTCTACTGCGTTGGTATCAAAAAACTCTACAATAGTCAATGCCTCACCGCCTATCTTAATTTAATAAAGGCATTGAGGTCATCGGTATAGATTTCCAACACCTGTAACAAACGATCGGTCGCTTCGTTTTTGGTGAACAACAGCACAAGGGATAAAAAGGTGTTCCATGTCATTTCCCTTTTTCCTGTTTCTATTGCAATCACCGTACCACGAGATACGCCGATTTTTTGTGCCAGCTCTTCTTGTGTCAATCCCAAAACCGTACGCAGTGCCGGTAAGTGGGTGGTCATATTCCGCACCAGCAATGCACGATCCATTTCTTTTTCTGCCATTTCATTCACTCCGTAATTACGTGGTCCACAAGACCGTAGCTTTGCGCCTCTTCTGCGAACATCCAGTTGTTACGGTCCGTATCTCTTTCAATTTCCTCGGGGGTGTGTCCCGTGTTTTCCGCAAGCAGCTTATTGAATCTGGCTTTCAGTCGCTGCAGATGCTGTGACTCCAACACAATGTCGGATGCCTGTCCCGAAGCACCGCTCATCACCTGATGAATCATCACCTGACTGTTTTCCAGCGCATACCGTTTCCCTTTGGTGCCTGCAGCCAGCAAAAAGGCACCCATGCTGGCGGCACGACCCACGCAAATGGTGGAAACGTCACATTTCAATTTTTTGATGGTGTCATAAATACCAAGCCCCGCTGCCACCTCTCCGCCGGGAGAGTTGATGTACAAGGAAATATCCTTTTCGGGATCTTTGGCCTCGAGATACAGCAGCTGTGCGATAATCGAACACGCCAAATCGTCATCAACGGGATTGAACAACAGCACAATGCGGTCCTTCAACAAGCGGGAAAACAGGTCATACCCGTGCTCCACACCGCCTTCTCTTTCAAAAAAATTAGGATTCAGTATCATCGTCATCGTCCTTTCTTCCATACAGTTGTGTATACATGTCCGTCGCCTGCTTTTTGAGCTTTTTATTGGTTGGGGCGGTGGATTTCTTTTTCGCTTTGGGTTTCTTCTTCGGCTTTTCTTCCACCTTTTTCTGCTCGAGAGCGACAGCTTCCGCCTGTGCAAACGGGAACGGCTTTTTGCCGAGCATCACATCCTCCACCAGCTTCTCTAACGAGAACTGCTGCACCTGCGGCAAACGGAACGACCGCTGTTTAGGTGCTTTATACCCCTTAAATGCCGTGTACATATCAATATCCGCCATTTCGGTGATAATGGGGTACTGGCGGGCGTGCATAATGAGCGTTTCACCCTTCTGTTTGTCAAAACGCTGTAATTCCGACACCGAAATCATCGCACGTCGTCTGCCGTCGGCGGTGTATATCTCACCGCACAGGGCACTGATTTCCTGCAGCAAGGTCAACTCCTTAGAGGTGAGGAACACCCAGTTATCACAGTTGCCTTTAATGGTGTCCGCATCCTCACCGTATTTGCCTTTTAGCTGGTGCATGCTTTGTGCCACCAGGAAATATCGCATATTCCGGCTTCTTGCCGCAGAAATCATAGCCGGCATATCCGGCACCTTCGGAATGTTACAAAACTCGTCCAGCACGAAGTTGACACGCACGGGCAGGCGGAAGTTCTTTTCCTTTTGCGCTTCGGCAACCAGCACCTCGTATGCCTGCTTAATAAAGGTGGTCACCAGAAAATGATAGGTGGTTTTTTCATCGGGAACAATGATGTACACCGCTGTCTTTTCCCGACCGAACATACGCATATCCACCGTGTTGCCGCTTAACATTTTTGTGAGATTGGGTTGGGCATTAAAAACACGCACCATACCGTACAGCACCGCATACACGCTGCGTCGGGTACCTTCCGCACCCGACAATACGCCCTTGTAGTTAAGACCTGCTATGGTCTCCGCACTCATTTTGTCGGAAAGCTGTGTGAGCATTTTCTCATTGGCGGCACCGCAGAGGCGGGACAGTGACCCGACATTCATTTCCTTGGCCGTACCGCATTCCGCCATTAACAGCAGGTGTGCGAGTGCGTAAGCACTTGCCATTTCCGGCCAGAATATCTCCTTCGTATTGGCCTTTTGCGGCTCGGCGATAGTGTTCACAAAGTCATTCAGCATAGCAATGCCCTGCTCTTTGTTTTCCGAGTGGTACATTTCATACGGTAATGCCAGCGGATTCCACATATCTCCAAAACCGATATCACGGAAGTTAAGCACCACCGTTTTATAGCCCTTGGCTTTCACAAACCCTGCGGTTTTTGCATACAATTCACCCTTCGGGTCGGTAACCACAAAGGATTCGCCCGCACCGGCAAAAAGGCCGAGCAGGGGCATACAGAACAGGCGGGTCTTTTTCGAGCCGGTGGACCCGAAAATCAACGTATGGGTATCTTCGCCGTCTACGTATGCTTCTTTGCCGTCGGACAACAGCGGCAGTCCCGCCACAGGATAGGTATCTGCCGACAGGTCCACATACGTACCCGCCTTTTTCATTTCCTCCATGGTAGACCAGCGGGTCTCCTGGTTCCCTACCGTATATCTGTCATATCTGTGGGTGCTTTCCATTACCTGTTGCCCCCTTTCAGAAGTCCGATGGTATTCACCTTTTCCATATTGGACACCGTGCGTTGTACATACGCACTGTCCGGTCCGAACGCCTCCAGCTTTTTGGCGGTGAGACGACGGCGTGTGAGCTTAGCGTCCGAGAAAACCGTATACGCGATTTCCTGGCACAGCAGGCCGAGCGATTTATACCCATCAAAATATTTGCTTTTACGTATTGTATCCACCGTTTGTGCGAGCAGTGCCCGACCGTCCTCGGCAAGCGACAAGCCATAGGCGGCAAGATTCTGTTCTATGTAATCGGTCAGCTCTGCGGTTTTAGGCAACTGCAGTTCTACCCGCTCGATGCGTAAGAACATGGACAAAAACGCCTCAAGATCACGCAGCTTCTTTTTTTCGGCACAGCTTACCGACAAAATGATAAGCCACATATCCTTGTTAGACGAAAGGTACTCCATAAAATGTGCAAAATACCGTTCCTCGTAATGGTCTATCCACTCGTCTACGTCTATACGGATAATGCCTTTGAATTCGCTGCGGAAGCCCGCCGCATTCTTGACCGCTTCCATCAACCGCTGTAATTCGGTGAACGGTGCGGCAGGCGGTATATACCCCAGAACAAACTCAAAAAACTTCACATCACCGTAAAAATCCATCAGGTTCCCCTTGGATTCCAGATATTCCGCAATCAATTCCAGAAAATAGGTCTTCCCTACACCCGATTTCGCTACCCACAGCATATCCGGCAGCAAAATAGGTGCATTGGAGGGATGCTCGGTTATATTCTTCGAAAGTATCTCCCATTTTTTGATTAAGGGACGTATCTGTTCGGCTTCCTTTTGCCGCATGACTTTATCAAAACACGTTTCCATACAGCACCTCCTATATACCCTCTAATAGTACAACAAAACGTCACAAAATGCAACATTTTATTCCATTTTATGAAAAAATGTTCTTTTTTGTATAAAAGTGTTTCAAAAGCCGTGAAAATATGATACAATGCGGTCATATAAGGAGGGATGCGGTATGATGAGCCCCTATATTTTACGGCATGCAACCACTACGGCGACCGCAGAACAGCTCGATCTTTTTTTGAGAGATTATTTTTATGTTTGCCAGAAGGAGCTGCCCACCGAGGAGCAAAGCACACTGATGTCCTTTGCTTTCGTCTGGGATTTTGAAAACAATACCGGCTTTCCGCTGTTTATTCGGCGTGGGCACAGCTTTTGTGATATCACAAGAGACCCGAGTGCACCCGTCGGCAAAAAATTGTTTAACAACGCCAATTTTCTGACCAACGCAGAGGACCGTCGATATCTGTTGCGTTGCGAGCGGTACTTAACACCCTCGTATATGTACGACACCGACGAAACGCTTACTGTAAGCATCCTGCGTTCTGTAAACGGGTGGTTCCGTCAAATCGATCTCACCCAAAACAACGACTGTGCAGCTATACAGATAGAGACAAACGGCCGTTACGGTATTATAGACCCTTGCGGCAAGATGTTAGTTCCGCCGCTGTATAACAATATCGTGCCTTTCTCCTTGCGTATGCGGGAGATTTCGTTGTTCGTGTGCTACAAGGGCGATACATTTACTAACACGGTAGACGTGTACGACACAAACGGCAATAAAATCTACGAGGACATCGGCGGCCTGTATCCGCACACCGAACAGGTAAAACACGATTTTTCCCCCGGCGGCAGCGCTCCTTCCGCACGGTTTATCGAGAAATTACGGGTGGTGCAGTACACACAGCCGCCCATAGGGGTGACACAGCCGCCATACAAGGAATATATACGGGATGTAAATAACCTGCGGCTTTTGCCGTGTGCCGACAAGGATGGAGGCCCCACACGCATCAAACGGTTTTCGGGAGAGGTACACTTTGCCAGAAACATTGAAGACGTTGACCTGCGGGACATACACGATGTTTTATTGCCGCTTGCCAAAAGAATGGGTGCCCATTACGGTAACACGGCAGGGGAAATGATGCTGTGTATTCCCCATTGGAACTTCTTCCGCATAGGGCATCAGCCCTTTGAAGGGGTTACGCAAGAACTGTCATTGGATTTGATACGGGAGATTCCCTCTCTATGCAGAAGCTTTCTGGCCGATATTAACATACATACCGCAGGCGAATTGGCGGACGCGGATTTTTCCGATCTGGAGATAGAAAGCAAAGAATTGGAAGCCCAGCTTTTCTTGGCGCAATTGAAAATGCAATACACACTTGCGCATCCCGAAGAACAATCCACCGGGGAATAGGAGACACGCTTATGCAGTATATATCCGCAGAAATATCCTTGATTGCGTTATTACCCGCCGTGCTGCTGTGCTGGTACATATATGAAAAAGACCGTGTGGAGAAGGAACCGCCAGGGTTACTGTCCTTGCTGTTTTTGGCAGGCGGCTGCGGCTTTATCCCCGCCTTTTTCGCAGAGCGTGGATTAACAGGCGTGGCAGACCTATGGTTTGCTTCCCACATGTCCTTCTCGCCCGAGGGTACCGTCAGCTTTGACAGCTTTGGCATGCATTTCGGCCATGCCGCCCTGTGTGCCTTTATCGGCATCGCATTAACGGAAAATGTTATCAAATGGCTTTTGTTGGTGGTGATTACCCATAAAAGCCGCCACTTTAATTCGCTGTTTGACGGTTTGATTTATGCCTCGTTTGTGTCTCTCGGGTTTGCTGCGTTTGAAAGCATCTGCTTTGCGTGGCAAAACGGGTGGGACACCCTGTGGCTGCGTCTTGCAACCGCTATTCCCTGCCACCTGCTCGTCGGTGTTTTAATGGGGTACGGCTACACCTTATGGCACACCTTCCGCTCTGCAAACCGTGTAGAACGTCAGCTTGTACAAAGCGGTGTCCTTTCGCACGAAAAAATCCACGGCACAGGTGCTTTGCTGGCGATCAGCTTTGCAGCACCCTGTATCACACAAGGG
Source organism: Acutalibacteraceae bacterium (assembly GCA_045594105.1). Lineage (GTDB taxonomy): Bacteria > Bacillota > Clostridia > Oscillospirales > Acutalibacteraceae > URNF01. Next base: position 14,661 of record JAZNXY010000085.1, read on the forward strand.
CTGTACTTGCTGTCGGGATCTTTCCATTCAGCGATTATCGACATACTCTTTTATGTTGCTGTAGCCCTTCTGTTTGCGGCGTGCTTTGTAGGGATTCATCTGCTTTCCGACAAGGATAAGCCCACCGAAAAAACCTCCTACATCCTGCTTGCTCGCAAGCACCCCGATGCAGACAGTGAGCTGCTGCACAAGGCAATCGTCGGGGAGGTGCCGCATGAGAAATAAAAAAGCAGGGTGCGGCTGTCTGCCGTATATCTTTTTGTTTGCTTCTGTATTTTTCTGTGTAACACAGCTGCTTGACGCCGGCATATTCACTCCGAAAACCCCCATTCACGAAATACAAACAACCGCACCTGAAAACCGCTTTTATTACAGTAGGTTGGATGAAACCGAAAAGGGTATTTACAGTGCTTTGTTTCAAACCGTGCAAAGCGGCAGTATGCGTTGCGGGCTTTCCGGTATAGATGCACAGGCAGACGTTGACAGGATAGACCGTGCCGTACAGGCGCTCGCCTATGATTGCCCCGAATTTTTCTGGATAGGCGGTGGCTGGCAGTTAGGTGGTCTTCGTGGCACCGACAGTGTCACCATTACCCTCACGCCGTACGCTTTTTGGGAATATGTTTCCAAGCCGCAAAAGTACATCGACACCTTCGAAAAAACCGTCAATGCGGTGGTGGAAAAGGCAAAAACCTATAAAACCGTATACGAGCAGACAGCGTTTGTACACGATTATATCGCACATAACACCTATTATGACTACGACCGCCTGGAAGAATCGCAAAAAACCTTCCATGCCGCCTCCAGCGAATATATTTATTCCGCTTACGGCTGTCTGGTAGACAAAGCGGCCGTGTGTGCAGGATACGCACGTGCCTTTCAGGTTATTATGCAGCGATTGGGGTATACCTGTGCCTACGTGCGTGGTGATGCAGGCGGATCACATGCCTGGAACTATATCGTATTGGATAAAGAAGGATACTTCTTAGACGTCACGTGGGACGATGCGGATTTCCGTGATGACAACGGCAAGGTGCGATTCCCCAACGATGCACAATACAATTATTTCTGCATCACCAAACGGGAACTCAACAAAACCCATACCGAGGACGAAACCGTGTTTGATATTCCAAACCCCACCGCCACCAAATATAACTATTACCGCTACAACGGGTATTACGTTACAAACTATACCTTTGAGCAGGTAAAGGGTATCCTGGAGGACCAGTCGGCCAAAGCGGTGGTTTGTGTGCAATTTGCCACTGAGGACCAGTTTAACAAAGCTAAAACCGACCTCATTGACAAGGGCAAATGCAAGCAGGTGCCGTCACTAAAGAATAAAACCCTTTCGTACATTGCAGATAAAGACCACCTGAGCTTAACCTTCTTAAAAGAATAAAAATAAGCGGATGCATATAGAATGCATCCGCTTATTTTTATTGTTCAAAATCCAGACACATACGGGTTTCGGTGAACGGCCGTACCTTGCTGTCCGCCACCGCCACATGTGCAGGGTGGGTAGCATAATTTTTCAACGCCGCTTGCGTTTCAAACACGGAATACAGCATCACATCCGCATTGGAGGACGGCAGCTTTTCGGTCTGTACGCTGATTTCCAACAAACCGGGGATAACACCCAAAAGTGCCTCGAGCCCTTCCTTGATCCCTGCTTTTACCTCTGCAGTGTTATGCTCATCCTTCAGTTTCCACAAAATGATATGCTTTACCATGACACTCTCCCCTTTTTCATCAATTTTTCTGCAAATATAAATACCAGTGTCAGCACGACCCCCACCGCAATCGCCACCACCAAGTCAAAAATAACGGTGAGGGCAAAGGTGACGAACAACACAACGATGTCGGCCACTTTTTTGGTTTTAGAAATCGCCACAAACTTTTTCCATTCGCTCATATTATATGCTACCATAAACAAAATGGCGGCAATGGTGGGCATCGGAATGAGTGCCGCATACGGCATTAAGAACAGCAGCACAAGCAACAGCACCACCGCATGCACCATACCTGCAACAGGTGTTCTGCCGCCGTTTTTGGCATTTGCGGAGGTACGGGCAATCGCACCTGTTGCGGGAATACCGCCAAACAGCACCGATGCGATATTACCCATACCCTGTGCAACCAGCTCTGCGTTGGGGTTATGCTTGCCGTCTACCATACCGTCCGCCACCACGCAGGAAAGCAACGATTCCACTGCGGCAAGCAGGGCAATGGTTACCGCATCGGGAAATACGGCGGCAATTTTTGCAAAGGAAAGGTCCATACCGCTAAAATCCACCTTTGGCAAGCCGACAGGAATGGTATACAAGTCCCCAATCGTATATACCCCTGCGTCCAGAGCGGGAATAAGCTTTACAAGAAGGGCACTCACCACCACCGCAATCAGCGACGGCGGTATCCGTTTTTCGAATCTGGGATATACAATCAGAATAGCAAGCGAAACAGCACCAATCAACAAAGCCCACGGGCTGAAGGTGTGCGCAGCGGCAATATTTGCCTCTATTTTTTCAAAGGTTTCAATGGGCTTCACGCCGCTCGCATAGGTAAGACCTAAAAAGTCCTTTATCTGTCCCAATAAAATGGTGACCGCAATACCGCCCGTAAAACCGACGGTAATGGTATGCGGCATATATTTAATAAACGTACCGAGCTTTAAGACGCCAAACAAGATCAGCAGAACACCTGCGATAACGGTCGCCAAAAACAGCCCGTCCATACCTTGTGTAGCTACCACGCCTGCCACAATCGTAGCAAATGCGGCGGTAGGACCGGCAATCTGCACCGTGCTGCCGCCCAGCAGGGATACCACAAACCCTGCGGCAATCGCCGTATAAATACCGCACGCAGGTTCCACACCCGAAGCAAGAGCCAGTGCAATAGACAGAGGCAAAGCGATAATCGCCACAATAATGCCGGCTATAATATCATTGGTCAGTTGTTTTTTGCTGTAGCCGTGTAAGCTGCTTATCAGCTGCGGCTGCAAATAAAATGTTTTCATTACTTTCTCCCCTTTTTTCGACACCCCTACATTATAGCACCCGCCCGCATATTGTCAATAAAAAAACACGGTGTTGTAACACCGTGTTTTTCAATCTGTTCAAAATCGTGCGTTTTCGCTGCACTCCCAACGGTATACCACGTACAGCCGCCGCAACGCCTTAGGAAACCACGTGTTTTGCGGCTCTACCGAAAGTAAAAAATTGGTTTTGCCGAGCAGGTGGTGGTAATACCTGTCAATATCGGGTTTGCCCTCTCGCATAAAAGTGGTTTTTTTGCCGTGCAAAATGCTGTCAGCCAGACCAAACTTTATCGCATAATACAATTCCTGTCGCAGCTCTCGTTTATAGTCGGCAGAAACCGCCACCTTTT
>JAZNXY010000086.1:0-5961 GCA_045594105.1 Acutalibacteraceae bacterium
TAAAATTTTCCTTTCCAAAATAAGATAAAAGCCCTGCCGCTAAATGAAGCGGCAGGGCTTAAAATGGTATTTACTTGTTATCCGTATTTTCTCTTGACATTGCGATGCAGCAGTACCAATTTTCGCTTTCATAAGTAATGCCAACTGCGATATATTGATAGTTTTCACCGCCAACATAATCCCAATGACCCGAACTGTTTTTAGCCATTCTTGCGATGTGTTTTGCAACATCATCAACTGTACCGCCGAATGAAGTTTTGGCAATTGCCTCACGAGCGTTAGCAGTGTAATATGGCTCGCCTGTCATACCGTACAAAGAGGGCTCAATATATTCACCGTATTGTAAGACGGTTGCGGCCGCACGTTCATCGACAGTATCATGTGCGAAGTTGGTTACTAACTGTTAACTTCGGTACTGGGCATATTCGGTTAAGCCAGAAAGTTTAACTGTTGATCCGACACTTTCTTCAATACGAAGAATATTGATATACTCAATAACTTTATCGGCAATTACAGAACAGTCAGAAGCGGATGCTTTTATAATAGGTTCTTCCTCTATTGTCGGTTCGGTGATAACGGTTGTGCTAACAGATTCTACTTGCGTTGTTGTTTCCTCTTGCTCAACCTTAGTTAGTATGGAACTCTCAGCCGCTTTTTCTGTATTTTTAGTAGCTGACTCCGTTGCTTGACTTGTGCTGCTAACAGCAGGAACTACCGTTTGATCAGTTTTAATTTCTGTATTTATTGAACTTGAGGCTGTAGGTGTACTGATATTTGTTTCAGAACTTACAGTTTCAACCGTTTTCGTTTCTGTGTTTGAGGATGCATCGACTGTTTCCGTTTTAGTTGAACAAGCAGATAATAAAAGTATGCTGAGTGTTAATGCAAGATAAAATATTCGTTTCATTTTAATGCCTCATTTCATAATTGATTGGGCATTTTGATTGATTTTTGAGTGCTAAAATAGGGTTGATGTACTGTTTTATGACTGCTAAAACCCAGTATTTATGCGGCTTTTCGGTTAAATCCTATAAGAACACCCGCACCAAAAGAAAAAGACACCCCTTGCGGGTGTCTTTTTCTTTTGGCCACGTGTGGTCTCTTGAAGCTCTCGACCGACCAAATATCCGTTGATTTTCAACGGATATTTCAGGGTTTTGGCAAAACCTCTGAAAAGGGGTGTGGCAAAAACAAAGATTTGCCAAAACCACGGTTCGAGTCCCATTTCAATTACCGGAGCGACGAGTTACAGCCGAAAGACACCCCTTGCGGGTGTCTTTTTTTGTTCGTACTTGTGTAGCGACGAAGAACCCGTTAGACCGCAAAGCGGGCTAACAAGGTTTTGCGAGCAGGCATTCAGAAAAGTACAGATGTGGCGCAAAACCACGAGTCACGGCCACCGGCACCATGTAAAAAACCTCTTTTGTCTACCGGACAAAAGAGGTTTTTTACAATGATATCCGTTCCTGGCGGAACGGGTGATATATCTTCGATATGATATCGCACTTCGTGCGATGGTATATGCCTTCGGCATATGAAGGAACGGATATTATATTATGCTTGCGAAGCAAGTATATCATACGGCATAGCCGTATATCATATCGCGTCAGCGATATATCATTGAAAAACGCAATTTTTATGATATAATTAGATAGAAAGAAGGTGCTATTGTGTCCGAAAACAAATTACTTGACTTATCTTTTGAATTTGCTGTTGCTGTTGTTAGACTTGTGGACGGCGTAACTGCACCAAAGAGTTCCTATATGACAGATCAACTTGCAAGGGCAGGACATCCGTTGGGGCAAACATTCACGAAGCACAGTACGCACAGAGCAGGAAAGACTTTGTAGCAAAATTGGAAATTGCTTTGAAGGAATCCAACGAAACAAGCTATTGGTTGAAATTGATGTACGAAACCAAAAGAATCGATATTGCTACATATCAATACACAGAGAATCTTTGTGGCAACATTCGCAGACTGTTGATCGCCTCCTGTAAAACCGCAAAGGAGAATGTGAAATGAAGAAAATTGTGCCTTATTTTGCCGTTGCAATTGTTCTTGTCTTTGCTCTTTCCGCATGTTCAGCGCAATATAGTGAGGAGGATTTTTTAGGAAAGACATCTGCCGAGATTGTGGCTGGATTTGGTGCATTCGATTGTGTGACGATGCCAGCAAGTGACGATGGTTTGTATAGGAACTGCCTATGTGGTTACACGATAGAGGAACCCAATGTTGGTTTTTTAGGAAATTCTCAAGAGATTTTGTTTTTAATTAGTTTTGACGAAAATGGCATTGCGACAAAATGTGAAGAAGGATATCGCCCCGGTGGATGATTATTTACACTACTTTTAGTCTCTTTTATCCCTACTTACGCTACTTTTAGTCAGTCTTTCGCAACAAAAAGAGACACCCACAGGGTGTCTTTTTCTTTTGGCCACGGGTGGTCTCTTGAAGCTCTTGACCGACCAAATATCCGTTGATTTGCAACGGATATTTCAGGGTTTTGGCAAAACCTCTGAAAAGGGGTGTGGCAAAAACAAAGATTTGCCAAAACCACGGTTCGAGTCCCATTTCAATTACCGGAGCGGCGAGTTACAGCCGAAAGACACCCCTTGCGGGTGTCTTTTTAATGTAATTTACTTCTCAAAAAATTACCTATCCTCCTATACGTGCACCGTACATAAAAAAAGGGTATTTTCTCACGAATGACCACCTGTTTGTATTCTTGGCAGCCCTCGCATAAATCTAAGTATTTGGAAAGCACATACCGCTTGGGCATATCGGTTTCCGAATTTTCAAGCCAACACTCCAAGCAAAACTCTGCCATACATATCACCTCGCCATCATCATATCACAAACGCATTGCATTTGCAATGCATACTTTCTCACGATTTTTGCTTACACTAAATGCAGTACAATTGTATTGCGAGGTGACGTGCGTGGGGAATTTCAAAATTCCGACTATGCCCCCGACAACCAATAAAACCATTCGGTTTCCTAATGATGTTATAGATGCGGTAGAGAGTGCTGTTCAAGGTAAGGATTGCACTTTTTCAGCATTTGTCATTGCCGCGGTACGTTCTGCCTTGCAAGATTTGCAAGAGCAGCAAGAGGATTAAATTAACATCAGCCGAAAGACACCCCTTGCGGGTGTTTTTTCTTTTACCTTGTGCCATTTTTATTTTTGTGCTATACTGTTTACAACAGAAAAGAAAGGATGTGCGGATATGACTGCGATGATGTGGATATGCTTTGCTGTGGCGTTGCTGTTTATCATTCTCGGTGTGCGGTCCTTTCTGCAAAAGGGCTTTTTGCTGAACAATGCGTATCTGTACGCATCCAAAACCGAACGAGAGACCATGGACACAAAACCGTACTATCGTCAGAGCGGGGTGGTGTTTTCGCTGATTGCGGTCGTATTTTTGTTTAACGGTGCCGCACTTGCTCTGAAAAACGAGGCGTTGTTTGGAGGCGCACACGTGACGGTGGTGGTCGCACTTGTGTATGCTGTTATATCGAGTGTAATGATTGAAGGTCGAAAGAAAAGGGGTAAGCCCGATGAAAACACATAACCGAGAAAGAGTTGTTTTTCGCTTTTTTCGGTGTTTTCACCCACCCTGCAGTTTCCTTGTGCCGTGCATCTGTGAACGTGTTTGCTCATTGACAATAGACGGCGGGTGTGGTACGCCATATATGTAATTATTATGTGTAATTGTGGCAGGAAAGAGGTTTGAATATATGAAAAAACTGGTAGCTGTTTTTCTGAGTGCAATGCTGATGCTGTCTCTAACTGTGTACGCAGGCACGATAGATATTCATAATGAGCAGGCCCCGATTGTGCAGGTCGCTAAAACACTCAAACCTGCCACTTCCTCTCTTCACTTTAATGTGCTCCCCGATGCAGGGGCAGATTATGTCGTAGAGGGCAGAGTGTCCATTGCTGTTGACACCGTTCGCCCTACCGACTATGATGCGATGTTTGAGGTGATGGAACAGCTATATCCCAATATTCAGTTTGCTTATGATTATTGGGTACACAGTTCTAACGACGACGGCCGTGAATATCTGACCAGCCGTATGAAAACCGGTACAGCCGCAAACATCATGTGGGACGAGGCGGGCGAACTGCCTACCTATCTGATGCAAGGCTGGGTGTCTCCCATTACCCATTACGCCAAAAATGATCCTGCGCTGCAATATCTGCCCGAACGCTTTATCAGCGATTATTCGTTTGGCGGTGAGCTGTACGCATTGCCGCATCAGGCCGCCTTTGAAACGGTGACCTTTAATATGGATTTGCTGGCGCAGACCGGTCTGTCTCTGCCGGGCCTTGAATGGTCTATGGATGATTACGAAAGGTATTTGCGGGCGGGTGCCGCTCTGTTTAATCAAGGTGTGGCGGTCGGCGTCCAGGATTTGTTTGAAGCATATAACCGTGTTTGCTTCTATGAAATCTCTAAAACGGGCGGCAGATACGGCGTGCGTGGCTATAACTATAACACAAAAAAGATGGAAGTTGACCCGTTGATTACGGGTGCAGTGCGGTTCCGTGCGTGGCGTGAAATGGCAGTGGGCGTTGAGGGCTTTTATGCATACCACGAAGATGGGTCTGCGTTTGCGGAAAAGCTCGGGCTTTCCCATTATCGTGATGCGTGGAAATCCGGCAAAGCACTGATGGAAGACGATGTAACAGCTTACGTTGATCAATATTCGAAGCAATTAAGCTTTAACTATAAAATGTGGACCATGCCCAACATAGACGGTAAAATGCCGATGCACGTGGACCACTGCTTTATTACCGCCACTACCCCTGCTGACCGTATGGACGCATGTTATCAAGCACTGCGGTTTATGACCATTTCCGCTAACGGCAATATGGCACGTCTGGATATGTACGAGGATGCCAACAGGGGTAAATACAGTCTCAATGCACACGTGTATTATCCTGTCACCACCCATCCTGATGTGGTAGAAAAGTTTAATAACCTGTCCTGCACCGATGAGGTGGACGAATACCTTTTGGCGAATATCCAAAACAGCAGTCGCTACGATACCTTTAAATTGGTGCCCGAGCTCCGCTACCTCACCGCCGACTACTTAAGCAGCCATTTGAATAATATCACCACCGGTGATGGCAATGCTACACCGCTTTATGGTGCTGCCGAACAATTTAATACGGCAATGGATGAGGCATGGAAGAACTTTTTTGTTCAGCTGAAAAAGGTGGAGAGACCTACCACGACGACTACTAAAGTGACCACGAGCAAGGCAACCACTTCTGCTACAACTGCAGTGACCACTACCTCTACCACAAAAGCGACCACTACCACAACAGTGGCGACTACATCTACCACTAAGGCACCCACCACCACGGTAACGACTACGTCTACCACCCAGGCGACCACTACCACCACCACAACGACTACGTCTACCACCCAGGCGACCACTACCACCACCACAACGACTACGTCTACCACTAAGGCACCCACTACGACGACCACGAGACCGACAGAGTATGACCCCATAGATGGGTGGTCTCCTATCAGCCCTCCGAAATAATATGTTAAAAGCCGCAGTACGCATGTGCGTACTGCGGCTTTTCTTATGCCATGATTTTGTGGCGTACCAAGGGACTTTGTGATTATGCGGTTTCCCATATAACCTGCGGATGCTTGTGTGTAAAGTATTCCAATGCTTCGTATGCACGAGTGCGGGATATGTTGTACTGTGCAGGAGCGGTGTACAACTTCTTTTGTATACGGTATTGCAAGACGTCCCCCACATAAGTGCATTCACATGCATAGTACGTGTTATTCGAAAGCTTATGTAACAGATACGTTTCGGCGGATTCAGCCCCCTGTGTATCGCTGTCTTTTGTAAGCGCCACCAAATACGGTACGCCTTCGCTACCCATATCGTCAATGGTAGAAAGGTCAATGGTTTCCAATCTACCGCTTTTG
>JAZNXY010000087.1:0-12758 GCA_045594105.1 Acutalibacteraceae bacterium
TACGTTTGTGACATATAACGCCAATATGCGGTCATTGGTTGTAGATAAACTGAACACCTGTGAATTGGTGGTATTTAATCGCTATACCACAGCGGTCGATAAGATGACCTTGCATAAAATTGTACGGGGTACCAGCCGCCGTGCAGATATTGCGTACGAATCACCCACAGGCGATGTGGAATACGATGATATCGAGGATCCGTTGCCCTTTGATATTAACGCACCGATTATTATTGTTGAAGATGACGATTATGCGCTCTGGTACAGAGACCTTGGTGAAAATATGGAGAGTTATGCAGGTAAAGTGGTCTCCTTTAAGGGCTCTGTGGTTACAGAAAAAGCGTTGTCGGATAATGGCTTTATTATCGGCAGGGATGTTATGACCTGTTGTGCAGACGACATTATGTATGCCGGTTTGGTAGCATACGGTGATATGCCGCTGCCTGTAAAGGAACGTGGTTGGGTAAAGATTACCGCAACACTACAGTTGCAGGAGCATCCGATGTATGCACGGCGTGGTCCGGTGCTGGCTGTTACGGAAATAACAGCTTGTGAACCGCCCGCAAAGGAAGTCGCAACCTTCTTTTAATGAAAACTAATGGAAATGAGTGAAAACGGTGAAACGTGTTCTTGTAATTATGAATCCGAATGCGGGCCAAAAACGTGGGAAGCGATATTTGGCAGACATTCTGGAGGTTTTCCGTAAAAATGAATATGTTACGACCGTTATGCTGACCGTTGAGCAGGGCGATGCCGTTACCTTGGTCAAAGAGCATGGACAAGGTATGGATTTGATTGTGTGTATCGGCGGTGACGGCACCTTTAATGAGGTGGTCAACGGCGTTTTGGAAGCGAAGCTATTCACACCGATCGGATATATACCTGCCGGCAGTACCAATGATTTTGCAAACAGCTTAAAGCTGCCGAAAAACATGGTGAAGGCGGCAACACAAATTGTAGAAGGTACACCCAGAACCATTGATATCGGCAGATTTGATGACCGCTATTTTTCCTATGTCGCATCCTTCGGTGCTTTTACAAAGGTGTCTTATGCCACACCCCAAAACGTTAAAAATGCTTTGGGTCACCTGGCATATATTCTGGAAGGGGTCAAGGATATCCCGTCAATTCGTCCTTTGCATTTACGTTTTGAAATGCCCGACGAAGTGATTGAAGGTGACTACCTTTTCGGTGCCATCAGCAATTCTACTTCGGTCGGCGGTATTTTAACATTAAATCCCGATGTTGTGGATATGAATGACGGCAAGTTTGAACTGTTGCTCATTAAAGCACCGAACACGATTGTGGAGCTGAACGATATTATCCTGGCTCTGACTACGCAAAATTACGATTATCCGTCTATCACCTTCGCTTCGGCTTCGGAAATGACGGTATATGCTTTGCCGGATATGGACTGGACTTTGGACGGCGAATGGGAAGCGGGTAAAGAGAAGTTGGAAGTTTCTAACCTGCACAGTGCTATACGGCTGATTATGTGATAGGGGGGTGCCCTGTGAAAAGAATTGTAACGATACAGGATATTTCCTGCGTTGGTAAGTGCTCACTGACGGTGGCACTGCCGATTATTTCTGCCTGCGGTGTAGAAACCGCGGTGATTCCGACGGCGGTGCTGTCGGTACATACAGCTTTTCCGCATTTTTCTTTTTATGATTTGACAAAAGAAATGCTGCCGACAGTCAAAGACTGGCAGCAGCATAACATGACATTTGATGCAATTTATACGGGCTATTTGGGCTCTGCGGAGCAGATTGAGCACGTGGTGGAAATCGTGGACACGTTTGCGACACCGCAAACACTTGTGCTGGTAGACCCCGTAATGGGCGATAACGGTAAGCTGTATACCGGCTTTACACCCGCATTCGCAGAAAAAATGGCGGCACTTTGCCGAAAAGCAGATGTGATTGTACCGAATCTGACCGAAGCGACTGCACTGTTAGGGTTGCCGTATCCGGAAGCATATGACGAATCCTATTTGAAGGATATTGCGTTTCGCTTGTCTGCGTTTGGTGTGAAGCAAGCGGTGTTGACCGGTGTGACATTGGATGACGGTACGATAGGTGTTTTGGCGTACGATTGTACAAAAGACGCATACATTCGTTACGGCACACCCCGTGTGTCTCGTGTATTCCACGGAACAGGGGATACCTTCGCTTCGGCTTTGACCGGTGCTTTGATACGGGAAATGCCGCTTGACCGTGCGTTAAAGCTTGCCGTGGATTTCACGGCGTTGTCCATCGAAAAAACCGAAAATGATCCGTCTGCAAACTGGTACGGTGTCAATTTCGAACAGGCATTGCCGTGGCTGATTGAGCAGTTTAAGTAATTTTTCCTTGCTTGAAATCCTCTGCAAAGGAAATGTTTTCTAAGGTAAACTCTTTGCCGTTTAAGTATTCCAACTCTTCTGCGGGGGTGGAGAAATCAAAATGCAGGCGGTAGGAGCATAACTGCTGTTTAGAGTAACCGGTTCCTTTATTTAAGGCATTGGTGCCGTATTTGCCATCGCCGAGCAGGGGGTGGCCGATGGATGCCAGGTGTGCACGTATTTGGTGTGTACGTCCTGTCAGCAGTTCGATTTCAAGTAAGGAGTATTTTCCGTTTTCAGCCAAAACGGTGTATTTAGTGGAAATCTGACGAGCACCCATACGTGCGTTTTCTGAAATGTATACACGGTTTTGTTGCTCGTTTTTTTCAAGAAATCCTTCTAAAATATCGCTTTTTCTTTCAAAAGTGCCATGCACGATGCAAAGATAGTATTTGTGCAGCTCCCGTCGCTTCATTTTTTCGTTAAGTATACGGAGCGCAACAGCATTTTTTGCGGAGATGACGATGCCGCTTGTGTTGCGGTCGATACGGTTGACAAGTGCTGGTGTAAAGCTATTTTCCTTGTCGGGATCGTATTCGCCTTTTTCGAATAAATACCGCTGGATGCGCATAATCAGCGTGTCACGATATTCATTTTCATCGGGATGCACCAATAAGCCGGCAGGTTTATTGGCCAATAGGATGTTGTCATCTTCATAAACGATGTCAAGAGACTTGCCGGCTGTCATAAAATCGGGCGTGCCGCTGCTTTCTGACAGCACATCGTCTTTCAAATAAACGGTAATGACGTCTCCGACCTGTACACGGGTGGAGATTTCACAGCGTTTACCGTTGATTTTTATGTTTTTGGTGCGAATGGCTTTGTACATAAGAGATGTCGGCAATTCGCGGAAGGTTTTGGTCAACAGCTTATCTAGGCGTTGGCCTGCATCATTTGCATTTACGATGATACTTTTCACAAAGGTTACCTCTTTAACTGAGAATTACTGTGTTATTGTATCATACTTTTCTTCAAAATACAAACATTTAATTTAGGGAGAGAAATATGGGAACGGAAAAGAAATCGACGCCAAAGAAGGAGAATATGCATAGTGGACACCGTCAACGGGTAAAAGAGCGTTTTATGAATGAAGGCCTTGAAAGCTTTGAACCGCATCAGGTGTTGGAAATGCTGTTATTCTTTGGTGTGCATATGAAGGATACCAATGAACTGGCACATCGGCTTCTGGATGCTTTCGGCAGTCTGTATCGTGTCTTAGAGGCCTCTTTTGAAGATTTGCGACAGGTGGAAGGTGTTACGGATAACGTAGCAACCCTCATTTGTTTTTCGGGGCAGCTGGTAAAGCGGTATTGGGTAGATCGTTGCGATATCGGTACAATTCTGGATACCAGTCAAAAGATCGGTGAGTATTTCAAATATCGTTTTGCGGGCGATCAGGAAGAACGTGTTTTATTGATGTCGCTGGACAATCGCAAAAAGCTGTTGAATTGCACCTGTATTGCGAAGGGAAGCGTTAATGCCGCTGACATCAATGTGCGGCTGGCAATCAAGCAGGCACTGAAAGACAATGCAACGCTGGTTGCTCTGGCACATAATCATCCCAACGGGCACGCATATCCGTCTACCATAGATATTCGTACGACCGAGGTGTTTGCGAAAGCATTTGCGGTGCTGGATATTCATCTCATTGATCATATCGTTGTTTCGGAGGATGATTTTATATCCATGGCAGAAACACAGCAGCTGGCCGCTTTGTTTGGCAGTAGACGGTGTCTGACAAACGACGGAACCGCCGATTAAATGCTGTTTTCTTCTTTACAATCAAATGCCAAAGTGATAAAATATGTCAAAATCCCAAAGGAGTTTTTGAATGTTTACTATAGTAAAAAAAGAAGTGTTAAATCCGACTGTTGTATTAATGGATATTTTAGCACCTGCAGTTGCAAAAAAAGCAAATCCGGGGCAGTTTATTATACTGCGTGTGGATGGTAACGGAGAGCGTATTCCTTTAACCATTGCCGATTATAATGCGGAAAAGGGAACGGTTACCATCATTTTTCAGATTGTTGGTGCAACAACAGAAAAACTGGGTCATCTCAACGAAGGGGATACCCTGCATGATTTTGTAGGTCCTCTCGGTCGTGCAACCGAAACCGCAGGTAAAAAGAAGGTGGCTGTTGTCGGCGGCGGTGTCGGCTGTGCTATCGCACTTCCTGTTGCGAAAAAGTTTCATGCACAGGGAACAGAGGTACATGCCATTATTGGTTTCCGTTCCAAGGATTTGGTGATTCTGGAGAAGGAATTTCTTGAAAACAGCGATAAGCTGTTCTTGATGAGTGATGATGGCTCCTGTGGCGAAAAAGGTCTTGTCACCGACGCCTTGAAACGCCTTATCAAAAGCGGCGAACAGTATGACGAGGTGATTACTATCGGGCCGCTGATCATGATGAAATTTGTATGCGCCCTTACCAAACAATATGGTATTAAAACCGTTGTCAGTATGAACCCTGTGATGATTGATGGTACAGGTATGTGTGGTGGTTGCCGCTTGACTGTGGGTGGCGAAACCAAGTTTGCTTGTGTTGACGGTCCGGAGTTTGACGGTCATTTGATAGATTTTGACGAAGCAATGGCAAGAGGCGGTATGTACCGAGCTCTCGAACGCCACAAACACGAAGAAACCTGTAATCTCTTCAAAAAGGAGGTGCAGTAACGTGCCGAATATGTCATTAAAGAAAAATGAAATGCCTATGCAGGCACCTGAGGTACGTTGCCATAACTTTGAAGAGGTAACCTACGGGTATTCCGCTGAACAGGCAATCGACGAAGCCAAACGTTGCCTTAACTGTAAAAACCCGGTTTGCGTTACGGGCTGTCCCGTGCAAATTGATATTCCCGCATTTATTAAAAAGGTAGCAGAAGGCGATTTTGAGGGTGCGTATGCGGTGATTGCCGCCTCGAGCTCGTTGCCTGCTGTTTGCGGTCGTGTATGTCCTCAGGAGAATCAATGTGAAGGCAAGTGTGTGCGTGGTATTAAGGGTGAACCCGTTGCCATCGGTCGTCTGGAACGGTTTGTGGCGGATTATCATAATGCTAACAGCAAACAAACGGTAGAAAAACCCCAACAAAACGGTCATCGTGTGGCGGTAATCGGTTCGGGCCCTGCCGGTCTTACCTGTGCCGGAGATCTTGCAAAACGCGGATATGCCGTTACCGTGTTTGAAGCTTTACATATCGCAGGCGGTGTGTTGGTGTACGGTATTCCCGAGTTTCGTTTGCCGAAGAGCATTGTGCAAAAGGAAATCGACGGTTTAAAACTACTGGGTGTGGAAATCGCTACAAACGTAGTGGTTGGCCGTACCATTTCTATTGATGAATTATTGCACGAAGAGGGTTTTGAGGCGGTATTTATCGGCTCCGGTGCGGGATTGCCTCGTTTTATGAATATCCCGGGCGAAAACCTCAAGGGTGTATATTCCGCTAACGAATTTTTAACCCGTGTAAACCTTATGAAAGCGTATCTGCCTGAAAGCGATACGCCTATCCAGAAAGCCAAGCGGGCTGTGGTTGTTGGTGGCGGTAACGTGGCAATGGATGCTGCTCGCAGCGCTTTGCGTTTGGGAGCAGAGGAAGTATCTATTGTGTATCGTCGTTCTATGGAAGAATTGCCGGCACGAAAGGAAGAGGTAGAGCACGCTGAAGAAGAAGGCGTAAAGTTCGTTCTTCTGACCAATCCCACCGAGGTTTTAGGCGATGAGAACGGTCAAGTATGTGCTGTTCGTTGCGTACAGATGGAATTGGGCGAGCCGGATGCTTCCGGCAGACGCCGCCCTGTAGAGAAGGCGGACTCCGCATTTGAAATACCGTGCGATTGTGTGATTATGTCTATCGGTACTTCGCCGAATCCACTGATTAAATCTACCACAGAGGGATTGGATACCCAAAAATGGGGCGGTATTATCGCAGATGAGGAAACGGGTCTTACCTCTATCGAAGGTGTATATGCAGGCGGGGACGCCGTAACAGGTGCCGCAACCGTTATTTTGGCGATGGGTGCAGGGAAAGCATCTGCTGCCGCTATAGACGAGTTTTTACGCAGTAAATAAAAGAAAGAAGCGTTGGTCTGATTGACCAACGCTTCTTTATGCTTTTTCGGCTATTTCCTTGGCACAGGAGGGGCAAATGTTATGTCCCTTGAAGGTGGAAACGTCACGTGCATTGCCGCAAAAAATGCAGCAGGGTTGATATTTTTTTAACAGAATCATACCGTCCTCGGTAAAGATTTCGAGGGAATCGTTGTCCTTTATATCCAGCATAGTACGTGTTTCCTTCGGAATGGTAATTCTGCCAAGCTCATCAATTCTGCGAACGATACCGGTGGATTTCATAGTCACATCTCCTGCCAATTTTTTGCAATTTTTCCTATATTATACCATTTTTCGCAAAGATGTCAAATAAAAAAGGTACAGGCACGGCATTTGCCGTGCCTGTGAAGGTTATAGGGAATTAGCAGCCGCAACCACAACCGCAGTCGCTGTCTTCGATAAGCAGGAGGATAATGATGATGAACAGCAACCAGGAGCAATCGATACCGTTAAATAAGTTCCTCAAACACATGTGTTTCCACCTCCTTCATCACTCCATACTATGAAAAACCGCCATGTTGGGTGACAAAGTGTATAAGGTAAAAAATTAAGTCATATACTCTCTTTATCGAAGGGAGTGTGTTGTATGCAGTATCGTTTTAAGGGGTTTACTGAAAAAGCCAACACAGCACTGAATCTGTCTATTCGTGCCGCACAAGCGTTTGGGCATACCTACGTAGGTACCGAACACATTTTACTGGGATTATTGAGAGAAGGTACGGGTGTTGCAGCAGTTGTGCTCAGCGGTCACGGTGTGACGGTACCTCAATATGAGAAAAAGCTTATTGAGGGGCAATCGGTGGGTGCATTTACCTATGTGACACCGCAGGATTTTTCTCCGCGTACAAAAGCCGTTTTGGAAAGAGCGGAATCAGAGGCGGAGAAAATGCAATATGGATATGTCGGTACCGAGCATATTTTGTTGGCGCTGTTAAAGGATGATAATTCTTCTGCCGTGCGGTATCTGATCGGCATGGGGATTTCGCCGCAACAAATAGAGAAAAATCTTGGTAATAATACAAAGTATGCTGTGCATCACGAAAAAACAAAAGCAAAGGAAATGAAAGGGGCTCTTAAAAAGTACGGACGAGACCTTACGGCACTGGCGAAGGCAGGGGAGATAGATCCGGTGATTGCCAGAGAACAGGAAATTGAACGTGTGATACGGATACTGATACGACGTACAAAAAACAATCCGTGTCTTATCGGTGAACCGGGTGTTGGTAAAACGGCGATTGCCGAGGGGCTTGCGGAACGTATTTCCCGTGGAGAAGTGCCGGATTTGCTGAAGGACAAAACCATTGTGTATCTGGATCTTAACAGTATGATTGCAGGAACCAAATACCGTGGAGATTTTGAGGAACGTATCAAACAGGCAATCGAAGAAGTGCTGCGGTGTGGTACCGTGATTTTGTTTATTGATGAATTACACACGTTAATAGGTGCGGGTACTGCGGAGGGTGCGGTGGATGCATCAAATATTCTAAAGCCGTATCTTGCCAGGGGAGAGTTGCAGGTAATCGGTGCTACAACATTACAGGAATACCGCAAGCATATAGAGAAGGATGCGGCACTGGAACGCCGTTTCCAGCCCGTAAAAGTGGAAGAACCTACGGTTGAACAAGCGATTGCTATTATGAAAGGATTACGGGATCGCTATGAAGCGCACCACAATGTTAAAATCAGTGATGAAGCGATTTTTGCAGCGGTAACACTATCCGCAAGGTATATTGCCGATAGGTTTTTACCGGATAAAGCCATAGACGTTCTGGATGAGACGGCGGCAGGTGTACGCTTGTCTATGCCGAATGCCGATCCTGCCATTTACGAACTGGAGGATCGCATCAGACGGTTGGATATTGAAAAACGTGTTGCGATCAATTCACAGGAGTTTGAAAAAGCGGCACGTTTACGGGATGAAGAAAGAATATTACTGGAAAATCTGCAAACGACACGGGAACGCTTTGAAAGAGAAGCGGGAGAACGGATACGGGTGGTTACCGAAAAGGATGTGGCGGAGACGGTTTCTGTGTGGGCAGGCATCCCCGTTGCTGAGATTTCCGACAAAGAAGAAAGCTTGTTAGAACACCTGGAAGAACATTTGAAAACACGTGTTATCGGTCAGGATGAAGCGGTTGCGGCTGTGGCAAAAGCGGTACGGCGTGGCAGGGCGGGCCTAAAGGATCCAAAACGCCCAACAGGGTCCTTCATATTTTTAGGTCCCACAGGCGTTGGCAAAACCGAACTTTCCAAAGCACTTGCTGCAGTGGTTTTTGGTAGTGAGGACCGTATTATTCGTTTAGATATGTCAGAATATATGGAAAAGCATACGGTATCCCGATTGATCGGTACACCGCCCGGTTATGTTGGCTATGAAGAAGGCGGTCAACTCACCGAAAGGGTACGTCAGCATCCATACAGTGTTGTATTGTTTGATGAAATAGAAAAGGCACATCCGGATGTGTTTAATATTCTGCTGCAGGTGTTAGAGGATGGTGTTCTGACCGATTCACACGGTAGAAAGGTCAGCTTTCGTAACACCTTAATTATTATGACCTCTAATATAGGTGCCCGTCTGTTGACAGAGAAACACACACTCGGATTTGGTGAAGGGGATGTGGTCGACGGGCAACGGGATGCCGTCTTAAAAGAGTTGAAAAAACATTTTCGCCCGGAATTTCTCAATCGTGTGGATGCGACCATTGTATTTACCGCATTAAAAAAGCCGGAGGTAAAGACCATTGCCAAAAAAATGGTCGGAGAGCTGACCGATCGATTAGGCCAAATGGGGATCCGTACGAACGTCAGCGAAGCGGTATATGCATATTTGGCGGAGGAAGGGTACGATGCCGCTTATGGGGTGCGTCCGCTACGTCGCAGGATCATTACCGAAATCGAAGATCCTCTCGCAGACGTGCTGATTACCCGTAACAAGCGTCGGATCTATGAGATCTTTGTGGATATGCAAAACGGAAAAATTGTGTGTGATACAAAAGAAGCCGTACACCCTTGAGGGTGTACGGCTTCTTTTTAATAACCTAATTCTTCGTTAATTAATATCACTTCAAACTGGCCGGCAGAGGGTTTCCCAAGCATCACACAAAGACCTTTGCAGATGCGGTCGGGACTCTGACAATCGTAACATCTTTCTTCGCCCTTGGCGCAGGGGGTGTTTTTATGTAAACGACGTGCATTTTTCGGTGCGGCAATATTGCGTGCACGAAAAATAGCGGCTTCGCAGTTTTCTGCAAGCTTGTTTTTACCAATCAGCAAATATACTTTTTTGTGGCCGTAGAAAATATCGGCGACACGGTTGCAGTTGCCGTCAATATTGATGATTTCACCATTTTCGGACAGACCGTTTACCGAGGAAATATATATGTCAGCTTCCCGCTCTTTTTGTATCACCTCGACGCCGGTCATCCCTTCGGGAACGCACGAGTGCCACCATACCGTGTTATTGCGTGACAGCACTTCGTAAGCGCCCAGGTCCTTTACGGTCATAGAACCGCCGATGCCAACCGTTTGTCCGTTGATGGCCTCTTTAAGATATGTTACGGCTTCAGCACCTGTCTCAAACACGGAAACCACGTATCCCAATTTCTCAAGATTGGTTTTTACGGTGTCAAATACTTTCATTTCTTACACTCCCGTTAAATCAAATTGCGGTATCATGTCCACACCGCTGCTGTTTTTGTCTTGAATATATCCGTTTGTAATGCCAAGCGTTTCGGCATAGTCCCAAATCTTATCACACTCACGCTTGGTCAACGCTCGTTGCAGGTCGGGAAAATTGCTTAGGTTACCAAGTGGTGTATACTGAAACATAATACTGATGTATACGCTGTCCTTATATTGTGCCAGCCAATCCAGCACCGCCATACTTTCTTTAGTATGGGAAGGAAGCACCAGATGTCGCACCATTGTCCCTTTCAGCATCATGCCTTGGTCATCAAAAACAGGAACGCCGGTTTGTTTTGCCATTTCCAATATGGCGGCAGAAGCATAGGTGAAATAGTCGGATACACCCGATATCCGCTTTGCCAAATCGTTACTGATGTATTTCAAATCCGGCAAATATATGTCTATATATCCGTTTAAGCTTTGTATGGTTTCTGTGCGTTCGTATCCGCCGGTATTGTACACGATCGGAATGTGCGGCCTGTATATATCCAAAGCCGTTTTTATGACATCTGCAAAATGTGTGGGATTCACAAGGTTGATGTTATGTGCGCCTTTTTGTTCCAACTCTTTAAAAATCTCCGCAAGGCGTGTCGGGGAGATTGTTTTCCCGTGCTTTTTATGGCTTATTTCGCCGTTTTGACAGAAAACGCAAGAAAGTGTACACCCGGAGAAAAATACCGTTCCCGAGCCGTTTTTGCCGCTTATACACGGCTCTTCGCCAAAATGCAATGCCGCCCGTGCAACACGAGGGAAAGCAGGCATACCGCAAACACCGCTTGAAAAAGCCGAATCTTCCCGTATAACGCCGCATTGTTGCGGGCAAACTTTACACGCTGTTATCATTTGAAAAATCCTTTCTTGGAGGTACGTATGAAACGGAAAAATATGCGACACTTCTTGTTGTTTTTGCTTGGAGGCACTGCGTATGTGCTGATTGAACTGTGTTGGCGCAGACGCTCACATCCGAGTATGTTTGTGGTGGGCGGGTTGTGCTTTGGTTTAATCGGAAAAATCTATACGGTATTTGCCACACGGGCATTGTGGCTGCGGTGTGTGTTATCCGCATTTGCCGTAACGGCGGTGGAGTTTGTCAGTGGTTGTTTTCTCAATCTGCACTTAAAATGCGCCGTATGGGACTATACCGACAAACGTTGTAACCTGTTGGGACAAGTCTGCCTGTTGTATACAGTGCTGTGGGGATTGTTGAGTATTCCGGCAGGTGCATTGTATAATCGGTGTTTATTGCTTTTTGGCGGCAGGACAAAAAGAGGAGAGAGGGCACACATCACAATGCGGTGACCGTGCCGTACATATATCACGGCCGAAAAGCACCAATCGATGACAGAAGGCATTACTTTCTGCGGGCGGCAGCAGTTTACGCAACGCGGTCTCTACTTTATAAGGGTCTTTTGTGTCCACCAATCCCAATCTGCCTGTGATGCGGATGCAATGTGTGTCTGTAACCACAGCGGGTTTGCCGTAAATGTCTCCGCAAACAAGATTGGCCGTTTTTCTGCCAACACCCGGGAGACGAATCAACTGTTCTATGGTATCGGGCACTTGACCGTTAAACTCTTCGCACAGCATTTGACTTAATGCAACGATATCACGTGCTTTGGTTTTATACAAACCGCAAGAACGGATAAAGGGTTCCACCTGCTCGGGTGTAGCGGCAGCAGCACTTTTAGCATCGGGAAAACGTTCAAACAAAGCGGGCGTTACCATGTTGACACGTGCATCGGTGCATTGCGCCGATAAACGGGTAGCCACCAACAGCTGAAAGGGATCAGCATACGTCAGTGAACATATAGCTTGCGGGTACCGTTCTTTTAAAGCTTCAATCGCTGCTAAAGCGCGTTGCTTTTTTGTCATAAAAACCACATCCTTGACTATTAAAATACCATATCGGGCGAGTTCTTGTCAATTTAACTTGCACTTTTTACAGTTTTTTGCTACAATAAATGCGTTGTGAAAGGAGGCGGTTTTATGCGTATACCGCTTGCAGACCGTATGCGACCCGAGACCCTCGCTGACGTTATAGGTCAGCGCCATATTCTCGGCGAAGGCAAAGCCCTGCAAAATATGATTGAATCGGGGAAAATCCCCAATTTAATATTTTACGGCCCTGCAGGTGTCGGTAAAACGACGGTGGCACGCATTATTGCCAACCGTTCTGGTATGCAGTTGCATAAATTAAACGGCACCACCGCTTCCGCTGCAGATTTTCGTGCAATTATGGAGGAAACCGACTCATTAATGGGGCAGGACGGCATTTTGCTGTATTTGGATGAGATACAGTATCTCAATAAAAAGCAGCAGCAAATCCTGCTTGAATATCTTGAAGACGGCCGGATTACCCTGATTGCTTCTACTACCGAAAATCCTGCGTTTTATGTATACAGTGCGGTGTTGAGCCGCTCTGCTGTTTTCGAGTTTAAGCAGGTAGAGCCGCAGGATATTTGCATTGCTGTAGAGCGTGGTATCGATTTTCTCAAAAAAGAGATGGAAATCGACATACAAACGGAGGAAGGTGTCGTAAAGCATATTTCCTTTACATGCAATGGAGACGTAAGAACCGCACTGAA
>JAZNXY010000088.1:0-7852 GCA_045594105.1 Acutalibacteraceae bacterium
GGTCTGCCGTGTAACCAGGCGCATGCACCGTTTGCTTCTTCACAGGGGGACGACAAGGATGAATGGCGGTTTGAAACCATTGTACGCAGTATGGAAATCGCTTCTATTTTAGGTGCGAAATGCATCGTTGTGCATCCCAAACAGCATCTGCCGTACATCACCGAGAAAAAGGCGCTGTGGGATATGAATATTGCTTTTTATACACGCCTTATCCCCTATTGCGAACAGTTTAATATTAAGGTGGCTCTTGAAAATATGTGGCAGTATAATCATAAAGGCGGCCGCATTATCGACAGCGTTTGCTCCCGTCCCGAAGAGTTTTTGGCGTATTTGGAAGCATTGAACTCTCCATGGCTGGTGGCGTGTCTGGACATCGGTCATGCTGCTGTAACCGACGAGGATATCCCCACCTTTATCCGCACGTTAGGCAAAAAGCACTTACAGGCATTGCACGTGCATGACGTGGATTGCAAAAATGATAACCACACCCTGCCCTATACGATGAACATTGATTGGGCGCCTGTGTTGGATGCGTTGGCGGAAATCGGGTACGAAGGGGATCTGACTTTTGAGGCAGACGTGTTTATCCGTAAATTGCCTCACCCGCTTGTAGAAACAGGTGTCAGGTTTATGGCAGATGTCGGTAGATATATGGTAGAAACCGTAAAAGCGAAGATGTAAATAAAACCCGCGGTGAATATCACCGCGGGTTTTTACTCTTCTTCCCTATTTTCCAACGCATATTTACAGCACTGCAACACCAGCAGATTAAAAGAAATATCGTTTTCTGCTGCCACCGTATTCAATTCCTCAAACAACGGCTCGGTAAACCGTACCGTGCGGGATATGTTTGCGTTTTTAAATTCGTTATCAATCTTAAACATTTTCACCATCTCCTACCACAATACTATATCCACAGACGGTATAAAATATATAACCACTTTTGGTTGCGTTTTTATATAGAAGCAAGTATAATGGTAGAGAAAGCGGGTGATCTGATGCTAAAATGCGAAAATTCTCTTTGCATATATCAAGAAAACGGTGCGTGTGCTTTGGATAGCGTAACATTAGACGAAGGCGGCAGATGCGGGGACTGTATCCTTGTCAATATAGACAAACAAACACTGGAAAGCGAAAAAATAAAAGCATTACAACAACTCCACACACAATCAAACGGAACATATTTTGAATGATACAAAAATAAAAACACCGTGGTGAAATCACCACGGTGTTTTTTGTGAAAACAAAACTTATTTGAGTTCCACTTTTGCGCCAACTTCTTCGAGTTTCGCTTTGATGGATTCGGCTTCGTCTTTGGACACGCCGGTTTTTACCATCTTCGGAGCGCCGTCTACCAATTCTTTCGCTTCTTTCAGGCCGAGACCGGTGATTTCACGAACAGCTTTGATAACGTTGATTTTGCTGTCGCCGGCAGAGGTGAGTTCTACGTCGAACTCGGTCTTTTCTGCAGCAGCGGGAGCGTCAGCGCCACCGGCAGCAACAACAGCAACAGGAGCAGCAGCGGAAACGCCAAACTCCTCTTCGAGAGCTTTTACGAGCTCTGCAACTTCAAGAACGGACATGGTTTTGATCTCTTCTACGAGAGCAGTAATCTTTTCAGACATGGTTTTTTCCTCCAATTTTTTATAATTTGTTTTTATCGCTGATTATTCAGCAGCGGCAGCGGGTTCGCCGCCATTCTTTTCGACGATCGCATTAAGAGCGACAGCCAGGCCTCTGACAGGGCCATTGAGTACGCTGAGAAGCATAGAGATGAGACCCTCTTTGTTGGGCAGTTTTGCGAGTTCGCTTACACGAGCGGTGTCAATAACAGCACCGTCGAGGAAACCTGCTTTCACTTTGAAGCTCTCGTCCGCTTTTGCCTGCTCGCAAAGAATCTTTGCAGCGGCAACCGGATCTTCTGCACTGACAGCCAAAGCGGTGGTGCCTTTGAGAACGTCATTCAGACCTTCAAGACCCGCTTTTTCCGCCGCACGACGCAGCATGGTGTTTTTCACCACCGCGTAGTCGACGCCGGCCGCACGCAGCTTGCGACGGAGAATGGTATCGTCTTCCACAGAGATGCCTTTGTATTCTACAATAACACCTGCAGCGGAGGAGGACAGCTTCTGCGCCAGTTCTTCAACAAACGCTTGTTTCTCCTGCAACACTTTTTCGTTAGCCAATTTCTTTCACCTCCGTAATGGTGGAGCTTCACGCTCCGAATGTATGCCGTTACATCCGTGAATAAAAAATCCCCTCACGTGATTCCACATGAGGGGACAGCATTAACATATCAATACCTGTATAGGTAGGTTGTTAAAGCTCTCTGCCTCGGTAGGCCGAAACCTGCGTTTCGATTATATCCCAAAGGAAACCTACTGTCTGTGGAAGAACAGCATTATATATAGCCGGCGGGAACAAAGCCCGCCGCGCCTTACAAAGCCGCTTTTCGCCCGCGCCTTCGCCTCTTCTCTTGAAATACACAAAGTATTTCTGCGTTCATCGGCTTTGTCGCAAACAAAAATCGTTCTTTGTCAGGTCCTTAAATTATAGCAACAAGAACATCGGTACAACGCACCGCGTTTGTTCCCGTCGGCTATGGTATCACAAAACATTTTGTTTTGCAATACCTAAAATGATTTTTTCGTGAAAATTACACGCCGAATTTGTTCGGGTTGATTTTCACGCCGGGGCCCATGGTGGAAGCCACGGTGCAGGAACGGATGTACTGACCTTTCGCAGCTGCGGGCTTCGCTTTCACGATAGCGCCCATCAGAGCATCCAGGTTTTCCTGCAGTTTCTCTACGCCGAAGGACACTTTGCCGATCGGGCAGTGAATGATGTTGGTTTTGTCGAGACGGTATTCGATCTTACCGGCTTTCGCATCGGTAACAGCTTTCGCAACGTCGGGGGTAACGGTACCGGCCTTGGGGTTGGGCATCAAGCCACGGGGACCAAGCACTTTACCGAGACGACCAACAACGCCCATCATATCCGGGCTTGCGATAACAACGTCGAAATCCATCCAACCGCCGCTGATTTTCGCAACGAGTTCATCAGAACCTGCATAATCTGCGCCGGCATCCAAAGCGGCCTGTACCTTATCGCCTTTGGCAAATACCAAAACACGCAGGTTTTTACCGGTGCCGTTGGGCAGAACAACTGCGCCACGAACCTGCTGGTCAGCATGACGGCTGTCAACACCCAATTTAACGTGAAGTTCTACGGTTTCGTCGAACTTCGCCTTGCCGGTTTTTACAACCAGGTCAAGAGCTTCATTTACATCATAAAGAGTAGTACGGTCGACAAGCTTCGCACTGTCGACATATTTTTTACCGTGTTTCATATTGGTTTATCCTCCCTGTTAGATACCGCTTACATAACGGTATAAGTGGTAAAACGGAATTTTGAGATTTTTCCTCCCACTGAATAGGCGATCTTAGTCGACAACTTCAACGCCCATGCTGCGCGCAGTACCGGCTACCATGCTCATAGCAGCTTCGAGGTCAGCGGCATTCAAGTCGGGCATTTTCTGTTCAGCGATTTTCTGCACCTGTTCTTTGGTGATCTTGGCAACCTTCGTTTTGTTCGGAGCGCCGGAAGCACTCTCGATACCGCACGCCTTTTTAATCAGCACCGCTGCCGGAGGGGTTTTGGTGATGAAGGTAAAGGAGTGGTCGGCAAAAACCGTGATCACAACGGGGATGATGAGGCCGGCATCGTTCTTGGTACGTTCGTTAAACTCTTTGGTGAACGCCATGATGTTAACACCGTGCTGACCGAGAGCAGGACCTACCGGGGGCGCGGGCGTTGCCTTGCCTGCCGGAATCTGCAGTTTGATATAACCGATAATTTTCTGAGCCATTTTAATTGCACCTCCAAAATTTGTGGTAAGGCGGAGCTTTCACTCCTCCCACAGTCGGAATACTGTCCGACGGCAGGTAAGGGATATGTATCCCATACAATCTTCTCTACGAGCGTGACGGTCAGTCCATCAGCTCTGCCTGTTCCAGCTCCAGCTCCGCAGGGGTTTCTCTGCCGAACATAGAAATGGTAACACGGACTTTGTTTCTTTCACGATCGATCTCATCGACAACACCGCTGAAGCCCTCCAGAGGACCTTCCACGATACGCACGGTATCGCCAACGGCATAACGAATCTCGATTTCATGTTTCTCCACACCGAGAGCAGCAATTTCCTCTTCGGTGAGCGGAACGGGAACACCATTCGGTCCGACAAAGCCGGTGCAGCCACGGATATTCCGCACCACAAACCAGGAATCGTCGGTCATAACCATCTTGACCAGCACATAGCCGGGCATCAGTTTACGTTCCACTTCTTTTTTCTGGTTGTCTTTGACCTCCACAATCGTTTCGGTAGGAATGCAGATGTCCTTGATCCAATCCTGCAAATGACGGTTTTCCACCGTGGTTGCAAGGTTGCTGGCCACCTTATTCTCGTAGCCCGAGAACGTGTGAACGACATACCATTTTGCTTCTTCGCTCATGGCTATTCCTCCCTGATGATGATTTCGTTTGCGTTATCAGCCACCGATTTTGGTCAGCAGTTCGATAAGCGCACCCAAACCCGCATCAATCAGAATGATTGCCAAGCCGAGCAGTGCACACACAGCCAGCGTAATGCCGGTGTTGCGAACAACCGCAGGGAAGGTCGGCCAAACGATTTTTTTGAACTCGCCTTTGGTATCGCGGAAGAACTTCGCAATGTTAGCGGGAACAAAAGAGACGTCTTCGCCGGCTTTCTTAAGCTTAGCTTTGCCCGCAAAGTAGCAGTACACGCCGATAGCCAGAACAGCTACCGCAATGAAAAATACCACTTTCTGCGGGGTGATGAAAGCGAAGAAACGGTCCAGCCATTTGCCCAGACCTAAAGCCGCCAGATCGGAGAACATGTTGAGATTGCTAAGTACGCAGATGAGAATGGCGATGAGAGCAGCGATAGCTGCAATAAATCCGCCTGCAAACATACTTTTTCTCTCCTTCCGATTACTTCGTTTCTTTGTGCAGCGTGTGCTTGCGGCAGAAACGGCAGTACTTGTTCATTTCCAGTCTGTCGGGGTCATTCTTCTTGTTCTTCATCGTGTTGTAGTTGCGTTGCTTGCATTCGGTGCAAGCGAGGGTGATTTTGACGCGCATAACGGCACCTCCCGATATTCGGAATTTTTAAGGCGTGGCGGTTCCGCCCGCCCTTTGACCTCCCTCGGCTAAAGGGAAATGTACCCAAAAAATGGGCACAAAAATAAAACCCCTTTTACGAGGTATAGATACTATAACACAGAGGTGGCAAGGTAGTCAAGTGGTTTTTTGAGATATTTTTGTGCGATTGTATGCACAAACTACGACAACCACAATATGTGGTAATTTTTAGTAACTACAGCTCAAAAAACCGTCGAGTTTTGTTCGAGTGCATTGCTGTGCACTCGGTTTTGCTTCGCAAAACACTACAAAACATCGCCCCAAACGCTGATTTTTTTGTTCTTGTGTTCGCCCCATGTAAAATGTGCTGCTTTGGCGAGGGAAATCTATTGCATTATTATAAAAGGTATGGTATTTTATAATAGAATATATATATCCTTATAATATAGGGGGTTTCTTAATGCATATTGTAAACGAACGGCAAAAACAATTATTGCTGTGGTTTATGGAGCAAATCAATTTGGTTGGTAACCCTGCCGAGCTGTCTTCCCGTGATGTGGTAGAGGCGGCGCTGAAGGCCGCTGACCGTGAAGGTATGGACAAGCTGCTGCGTTATCTCGTGTCCACCGACTACTACACCGCACCGGCTTCTACCCGTTTTCACGGCAACTACGAGGGTGCGCTTGCAGAACACAGCATTCACGTGGCGGCACTGCTTCTGAAGAAAAACCGTGAGCTTGCTTTAGGGCTGCCCGACGGCAGTTGTATCTTAGCGGGTCTGTGCCACGACCTTTGCAAAGTAAACTTCTATGTTCCCGACTACAAAAACAAGAAGGTTTACAGCGAACACGGCACAAAATCCGATGTCAAGGGCCGTTTTGACTGGGAAATGGTACCCTCCTACACCATTGAGGACAAGTTCCCCTGCGGCCACGGTGAAAAATCGGTCATTATGCTGCAGAACTTTATGAAGCTAACACAGGACGAGATCCTGCTCATCCGCTGGCACATGGGGCCGTTTGCCGCCGCAAACGAATACGATTTTAACTCGGCTCTCGATTTCCGTCCCGAAATCGTAGCTATTTTCACCGCAGATATGGAAGCTGCGGCATTGTTTGAGGAGAAACGTTGATTATGAAAAAGTATTTATGGGTGTTTTTGGTTTCGATGGTGCCGATTGTTGAACTGCGCGGTGCGATTCCGATCGGTGTGGGTATGGGTCTGCCGCTGTGGGAAGTTTACGTGCTTGCCATTATCGGCAATATGCTGCCCGTCCCCTTCATTTTCCTGTTCGCACGCAAGGTGCTGGAATGGGGCAAGGACAAAAAATATATCGGCCGCTTTTTCACCTTCTGCCTTGAAAAAGGGCATAAGGGCGGCGAAAAGCTCAAAGCCAAGGCGGGCCGTGGTCTTTTCTGGGCACTGATGCTGTTTGTTGCCATTCCTCTGCCCGGCACGGGTGCGTGGACCGGCACGCTGGCAGCTTCCCTTCTGGGTATGGATTTCAAGAAAAGCTCCGCCGCCGTTATGCTCGGCGTCCTGACTGCAGGTGTAATTATGGGTATTGCCAGCACCGGCGTGTTCAGCACCATTACCGCTCTGTTTGCGTGAGGGATATGATGAGATATTTGAAAACTGCTTTGTGCGTACTGTTGTGCGTGCTGTTATTGGCGGGCTGTGCGAAAATGCCCGAAACCGATTTTTCCGAAAACTCGCCGTTGCTGATCGGTACTTGGCGTCTTGTCGACTACGTACCCGATAACGATAAAAATATTGAGTGGGCAAAGGATAACATTGTGTGGGCTGACGAAGACATTTTGTTCACCTACAATGCCGACGGCACAGGGGTAAAAACCGTAAAGGGTGTGGTAGAATACACCTTCACCTATTCCTTTGACGGCAAATATCTGTATACCACCGCCACCTATCCGAGCGGCAAAACCAATCTGATGAAGGATATTACCACCGTAAACGGTGATACGGTTTCCACCTATTCGTATGATGAAAAGGCGACCATATCTTTTGTGCGGGAAAAGACCGCTGTTACCACCACCGACGCCGTGACCATTGTCACCACTTCCAAAGAAGTCACCCCTATTAAACCCACCTCGGCACCCACCACTGTGCCGACAACCACTAAACCGCCCACTACTGTGCAAAATAAAACAACGGCGGCTACCACCGCTCGGCCGGTTGTGGTGCAAGCGGCAGACCCCAAAACGGGTATTTCTTGGGACGGCAAATCGCCTATTGTATATACCTACGAGGATGGCTCAAAGGGCACAGAACCGCAAAATGGCGCCGAATACGAAGTCGCGCCTGGTATATACCGCACCGTAATTATTGCTACCGCAAAAAAATACGACGGACATTGTTCTTTGTGCGGAAGAAAAGGCGGGGATGGACAAAATGGCACCTGTCTTCGCTATTGGACCGGTGGGAACCACGTGTGTGAACACTGCGGCGCAACAGTTGCAGAAAATGTTTGTCACTCCTGTGGGTAAACTGCCGTAAACACCTCATCCACCGCTAACGCGGTCCCCCTTCTCCTCAAGGAGAAGGCAGAATAAACACTCCTGTTTTTTGAGGATTTTCTATGCTTAAAAGATACGTAGGCGATAAGGCGTTTTACCGCTTGGTGATTGCAGTTGCTCTCCCCATTATGTTACAAAACGGCATTACCAACTTTGTG
>JAZNXY010000089.1:0-3412 GCA_045594105.1 Acutalibacteraceae bacterium
AATGCCAACTTTTCTTCTTTACTGTGACTAATATTTGTTCCGCCTTTTGGTCTTCCCATTACAATCACTCCCTTTCTTTTATTCTAACATAAAAAGTGATGGTAGACACTTTTTTGTGTCTACCATCACTATACCACTTCAGTGTTTTACACTCGTCTTTTTTTATTATTCGTCGTCAGGTCTGTCCCAGTTGTGCCAGACGTTCTGTACGTCGTCGTTGTCGTCCAGCATATCCAGCAGCTTTTCCATCTTCTCTGCTGCGGCAGGATCATCAATGGTGGACAGCATATCCGGCACCATCTCCACCTCGGCGGAAACGAAGGTGTAGCCCTTGGCCTCGAGGTCATCACGCACTGCGGAGAAATCTTCGGGCTCGGTGACGATTTCGAACACATCTCCGTCGGTGTTAAAGTCGGAAGCACCCGCCTCTAACGCCTGTTCCATCACGGTGTCTTCGTCAAGGCCTTCCGCTTCGATAGCGATAATACCCTTTTTGTTAAACATAAAGGACACGCAGCCGGTCTGCCCGAGATTGCCGCCGCATTTATCAAAGTAGTGACGCATTTCACCTGCGGTACGGTTGCGGTTATCGGTCAGAGTCTCTACGATGACCGCAATACCGCAAGGACCGTAGCCCTCATACTGTAACGCCTCGTACGCATCGGCATTGGAATCGCCCATTGCCTTTTTGATGATACGGTCAATGTTATCGTTAGGCACGTTGTTGGCTTTTGCCTTGGCAATCGCATCCTTCAGCTTCGAGTTGGACGCAGGGTCTGCACTGCCACCCTCTTTGATGGCTACAGCAATTTCTCGGCCCATTCGGGTAAAGATTTTTGCTTTCTGACCGTCGGTTTTTTCCTTCTTACGTTTGATATTGTTCCACTTGGAATGTCCGGACATACCATTATCTCCTTTTTTATGTACAGCATTATATATCTCGGTTATTCTACCACATTTTCCTGCTCCACGCAAGGTTTTTTTACCACAAGCATAGCAATGGCCAAGCCAAGCACCGCTAAACCAAGAGCGAAGCAAACGGCTGTGACTGTCATAACGCCGGCTGCGGCATTTTCAAATACCGCCACGATAAAGCGGCGTAAAAGACCGTCGGATAAGCTGAACTTATCTAACAGGTGATTGCCTACGAAGGTGAACAATGCGCAAAAAAACAATACAGCGCCCGTTATCGACCAGCAACCGCCAAGGGTTTTCAGGGCGCCGACCAAGCTTTTCCTACGATACCAAAGAATACCGCCGCCGCAAAGCAATGTCAGCAGCACGGCAGGCAGTACCAACCGACACAGCAGACGTAGTGTGGTGTACAGCGTGTCCACCTGCCGTTCACTTGCCAGGATGCCCATGGCGGTATCAAACAAGGTGGCAGGGAAGAAGGTGAGCGTTTCCTCTATGGCAGTCGTAATATCTGCATACGCAGCGGCACGGTCCTCCTCCATTTGTGCGGTATCGTCACCGTATTGTTCGGCGGTGATGACATCACAGACCAAGGCATACAAAGCATCCGATTGGAAGGAAACAGCGGCAGGCGCTTGTTCACCGTGCAGCAGCTGTGCTGCGGTGGCAAGTACATACGGCTTTAGCAGGGATTTGATTGTCTCATCCGGAACGGTTTGCAGAATATCCGCTGTGGGAATACCGATAACGCTTTCTAAATGTCCGATTTCCGTGCGGATGCTTTCCGTAGCCGCCATGTAAAAACCTTGTCGGTTCAACCGATGCTCTACTGCTTGCGGTGTACATACTGCAGCCAATGAGGATACCGCTACGGTCACAATAAGCAGCAACACAAAAATTACCGCAAGGCAGACGGTGATGATTTTTTGCATTTTCATCTGAAATCCACCCCCGATACCTTGGAGCACACAATGCCGATGCGTTGTCTGCGATAGGTGATGCCACGTGGATAACAGGTGTAAAACAGCAACTGTTCCTCGTCGGTATCATCTAACACAATGTGTTCATCTTCGTTGGTAAAGAAGATGATATCGTCTACACGATACACATATTCACCGTATACGGTATGCATACGTACGGTATACCCGATTTGTATATCCTCCAGACAGTAAAATTCACGGGTGCAGTGGGCATCCAAAACGATTTTTCCGCCTTCACCGCAAAAGCACGAGCCGAAATATTTACCGACACCTCGTTTTAAGATGTCATTGGTATCACCTACATACACCGGTGCGCCGTTTATTTTAGCATCGGGCAATTCGTCTAACGACATGGTTGCCCATTTATCGCCCCAACGTAAAATGGGGAACTCCGAAAGCGGAACGGTGTTTTCATCAAAGGTGATTTTGTCTATTTCGTTTTCCTGCACATCCTGCAACTCGGGCGCATTGAAAAGTGCGGCGAGGGGTGAGTTTTCAATGGCACCACGCAGAGCAATACCGCCGCAAAAGGAAAAACACGCAATAGCTGCAAATGTCAGGATATAAGGCAGGGCAAGCAGAAAAATCCGCTTGCCCACCCAATTACTGTCTGTATTTTTTAATGTCTTGCCCGTTCTCATGCGCGTGCCTTTTTGGCAACAAATGCAGCAGCGGCGAGCAGAGCAACGCCGAGTGCGGAAACGGTTACGAAGGTGGCGGTGGCATCAAAGCCGGTCTGTTTTACAACGTCACCGTCGAACTTATACATCTGTTTGCCTGCCGCATCATACAAATTGAACACAACGTCATTTTTGTGCTGCGGTTTAGCGGAGGCGGTGAAGGTGTAGGAGTAACCAAACAGGTCACACGCTTCATCGATAAGTGCCAATACAGCGTTGATTTCCGCAGCGGTATATTCGGAAGCGGAGCCGCCCTTGTCTTTCAAGCCAAGTTTTACAAAACGGTCAGCAATGTCGTACAGCTTGTTAAGCTGTTCGGGGGTAGCATCCAACGTACGGGTCAGATTGGTGATATCGCCTTTCACGTATTTGTAAAGGGGAGATTCGCTGAGTTTGGCAACGACGTCCTCTTTCTTATACTGGGTAGCGGCGCTGACACTGAAAGTGCCTGCAAAAGCGACCAACAGTAACATAAGGGACAGGACCAGAACCAAAGTCTTTTTCATAGTAATCGCATCCTTTAATACTATTTTTTTTAATTGTAGCATACCTGTCTTAAAAAGTCAATATAACTTTTCGGGGCGTCGGGGCATTTTAGTACAGCACCTTTTTGCCTGCCATGTAGTTTTCATACTGTGTCATAGCATTTTTTACTTCGCTGGCTTTTACCTGATACTTTTCGCCATTGCTGAGTACGACCGCATATTGACTACTGGAAATTTCATAGAATTTGACGGTCAGTATGGGTTCTGTTTGCTCACGGCGGGTGATGGCAATTTCCATTTTTTCTTCCAGGGTGCTAATATCCTTAGTCAAGCTGCCGTAACGGGTGATGCC
>JAZNXY010000090.1:0-5042 GCA_045594105.1 Acutalibacteraceae bacterium
GTTTACAATAAAGGAGAGGGGGTTCCTCTCCTTTTGGTGGTTTATTGGGTTAATGCAAGGGGTAACTTGCGGGGAAGTTGACGTGATACAAGAGGTAAATTGCGTCGTCCAGATCTTCCTTGGAGTCGCCGTTGAAGTCAACGGGTTGGTTCACGGGGTAAGTGCTTTGGAAGTTCACGTGATAGAGAAGATAGATGGCATCATCCATATCTACGTCTCCGTCGTTGTCCACGTCGCCCTTGAGGTAGGAGTAGTCCCGCATCATGACACAGTTCTGAACTACGCCTCCCGCCACGTTGATGATGAACTCGCGGGTAATATATCCCGATTTGCTGAAGTAGATGAGATAAATTCCCTCTTGCACGTTTTGGACGGAATACGTTCCGTTGGCAGATAAAACGGTCTCGTATGCTACCTCCGTCGTTCCGTAGGGAATCAGCTGAATCAAGGTACCGCTCGGGTCTCCGTCATAGGATACAACCTCACCCGAAACGGTGTAGCTTTGGTTCTGCGGCGCGCCTGCGGGAGCCATGAAGGTATAGTAAATATAGACCGCGTTTGCACTTGCATAAACCGCATCCCAATCCAGTCTTTCCGTTACCTCCTGCCCGTTGATATAGCCTTTCACGGGGGAAACAAACTGGGAAGCGTTTACGCCGCCGAGCTGCTTTGGAACGATCTTGATCTCTACCTTGTAACGCTCGCCGGCGCGGAAGGTATCCTCGCCGTAGAGCAAATTGTCTTCAGAATCATACCAGTTGATAAACTCCACGGTGTAAAGGTCGGGATATGCCGTACTTACCTCTCGGTCGGGGATCGAATCTTTCTGCGGTGCATCCAGGCTATTGATCATGACCGTGGAAACGTCCTGTTTCTTGCAGGTAAAGGTGTACTGCACCTGCTGATACCAAGCACAGTCACTACCTGTGGTAATAGGTGCGGCGGTTTTGCCATTGACTGTCGCGGTCACGGTAGGCTCGTAGTCCTTGGTATGGGCGAATTCAAAGCCGTCCTCGGCTTTGACATAAACTCTTACCTGATACTCGTGCCCTGCGATAAAGGTCTCATGCTCATAGACCCAATCGTTTTTGGTCAGATCATACCATCCAATGCCGTTTTTGATGAAATACCACTGCTCGGGGGGATTCTTCCAATAGATATCCTCATAGGCGTTCTTGGCGGTATTCATCTGATAGCCGCCACCGCGGATGGAGTAATTGTAATTTGGTTTTTCACCCGCCACGGGAGCAGTAACGTTTTCCACGGTGATCTTTTCTACAATGGAGTCACTGCATTCACCGAAGTTGTATTCCACGGTGACGTAGCAAGAAGGATCCTGTTCGTAAGCCTTGATTACGTTGGCGTAATAGCCGTTGACCGTGGCAGACACGTTGGGCTGAATGGTGCCATTATCGATCAACGGGAACTCATAGCCGTTTTTGGTGCTGATGTCCACAACGAGCTTGTAGTAATAATCTGCCGTAAACTTCGAACCCGGGTTGATCTTCCACCAAACTTCGCCGTCGGAGGATTCATACCACTGGCGGTAGTCGGTGTAGTTTTGATTGTTACCTACGGCGTAGTAAGCATCACTGCCACAGCCTATGGTGTAGGACGGGGTGTTGCCCTCCTTTGGGGCAGTAACGGTCAACGCCACCTCGGGGATGATGTTGGGGCACGCGCCGAAGTCGTATTCAAATTCAACGTAGTGTGCACCGTGAGATTTCAAAGAAGCATTCCGATTGTTGAGCGCCACGGTAATGCCGGAAGCAAATTCGATCCCGTGACCCGGTTTCGGCTCAACTCTCACAACAACCTTATAGCTTGCACCGGCTTCAAAGGTTCCGTAAGTCACAGGCTCGCCATTTTTGTACCACATAGGGTAATACATAGCCGCCTGACAGCCGGAGGTGGGAACATTGAAATAGTTTTCGGTAATTTCAACACCTGCAATGGGTGCATTGATATGTACGTCTACGTGGTCAATGAGCCACACGATTCGCACAACCTTGCCGCTTTCCACATATCCCTGCGAATACTCGGATTCGGGATTGAACCTACTTCCGTCGGAGAGCGGAGTGTACAGATCCTCGTCCATATAATTGGCGAGCGGCGTGCTGCTTGTGGGCAGAAGGATCCCGTAGAAGGTACCGCCCGACAGATCAACGGTGGCATACTGACCGATGTCCAGACCGTAGTGGAGGTCGATGGTGTTGATGTGACTTTCGGTTTTGAAAGTACCGCCCTGAATCCAAGCCTGACCGCCTTTTATATACACGGCAGTATGAGCGACCGGCAGTGCCAAGGGTGCCAAAGCATTTTCGGCAAACAGCTGACCTCCGGAAATACGGAGATCGCCGTACTCCTGCCAGATGGCTTTACCGTAAACGGCGGTGTTGTAAGATCCGATCAGCGTGCCTTCGTAAATATTGACCGAACCGCCCTGGTTATAGATGACGGCGTTATAAGAATTGTTCGCAACAGCTTTGAAGGTCAGACTTCCTGCGCCGCTGATATTCAATGTGGTGTTTTGTGTGGTATGCAGCAGCGCCGCATAGGTGGTCTGTGTCATAGCCGGAGCGGTAAACGTAGCATCACCAAGCAAAAGCAAATTCTTGATGCCGTTGACGCGGATGGCGGTCACCAAACCTTCTTCGCCGACGGGCATGGTTTCATTGATGTCCCCAAGGGCAACGTAGCGAATATCCTTGCTCTCCATCGCGTACTTGAACTCGTTGTAGGTGTGGCACACAGCAGGATTACCTGCGCTGTCTCCTACACCTTCGGGGAACCGGCAGGTATAATAAAACGTTACATAAATTCGCAGAGGGTCATCCCCTACCTCTGTTTGAACATCGTTCTGATAAATGAAGTTTTCTATCTGAACCGTGGGAGAGGCAAAGCGGTGCGTTCCTTCATTCTCTGTTTTGATTTTGAAAATCGAATAATAGCTGTAGGTTTTTCCTGCTTCAAATACATCTCCATCTTCCATGTAGTTCCTGTCATCTTCATTGTACCATTGACGGCTGCTCAGCCACTCTTTTTCGTAAGGAGCACCGTCAACAGGCTTAAACAGATCGGGAAAATAGAGCGCTGATTCACCCGCAACGGGGAGGAAATCTGCGGCACCGGTGATTGGCTTGAGTTCCAATGTGTCAATGAATGCATAGTTGCCAACGGAATAGGTGAACGATACGACAGCATCTTTGTTGTTGTTGAGCAGCTCGACACTGCTTGCTGCCTTCTCATACCCCTCGACACCCAAAACCGGTGCAAAATCATCAGCAAACTTATACCCTTCTTTGGCGTGTAGATTGACCGTCAGCGTATAGGTGTTTCCTGCTTCAAATATACCAACATTGGGAGACCACGACTGAGCGGTCAGGGTGCAGTTGCTATACATCAGCGCAGTCGTTTCAGCTTGAACCCCGTCTGCCGGAGTCTTGATTTTTTGCAAGGTTGCTGCTTCGATATCGGGGTAACTGCGCTCGCCCGCAATGGTCATTGTATAGCGCACATCGCAAATTCTACCGGAATCCCGCACCTCAATCACCTCTCCTGTGATGGTGCACTTGGAGGGATCGGGATTGGTCAGCGTGACCGTGGTTCTTTCGGTGAACATGTGAGTTTCCTCATATGCCGGATTGATCATGTAGGTGTATTCGGCGGTGTAGGTTCGACCTGCTTCAAACTGATAGCGGATATCGTACCATTCGCCATAGTCACCGTCGCCTTTGATTTCGATGGTCATACCTGAATCGTCCACCCAATCAGAGCCACTATTCTGAGCTCTGCCATAAATCACGGCATCGATCCAAGTGTACAGATCTTTATACTTCATTCCTGCATAGGGAACGTGTTCCGCAGAGAGGCGAGTTTCAATCTGCGCAACTTCGGTTTTACCCGCCGCAAATGCCGCAAGATCCGCGGCGGGAACAAATCCTGCAAGCATCGCAAGGACAAGCAGAAAACTCAAGGCTCTTTTCCACATTTTCATTTTTCTTCCTCCTTTGAAACATATCTGCCTTTGCCGAAATCAAAAGCTACGGTATTATACGCCATAACAAAGTCGGATATATTGATCCACATTTACATTATTCCATATTTTCCACCCGCCGTCACCACCCAAAAGGGGGATTGGGGTGGAGAAAAACAGATTTTTTCTGCCGCAGGGTGGGAAAATGGGTGGGAATAAGTTTTTCGGAAAGGGGGCTTTGCTGTGGTAATTATCGCGATCTATGCCCTTGCCCTGCTTTTTGCAATTTTGCTTGCATTCGGATACGTTCTCCGTTTTGAGGAACGGGAAGGATCCTTCATCCTTTTATTCGGCTTGATCACTTTTGCCAATTTGGGGTATCTTTTGACTTCTCTTGCAAGGTCTCTGGAGTTTGCGCTTTTTGCCAATACCCTGTCTTATTTCGGATCGGTATTTTTGCCGGTGATTATGCTGCTGATCTTACTGGATTCTTTGGGTAAGCAGGTCAAGAAATCGCTCCCCTTTATTTTGACGGGCTTGTCGGTCGCAGTTTTTCTCATTACGGCGACCCTCTCCCTTAAAAATACCTTGCAAAAACCTCTACCTTATTCCTATTAAACGACTGCGAAAACTCGGATAGCATTGCCATGCCGTCGGGAACGTCGTCGTGCTTGTTTTTGCCGCCACGGTATAGGAACAAAGCATAAAAAAATCCCCTTTCATTGCGGACGGGCATAGTATAACATATATGAAGTGAAACCCAATCCAAAAAATGTAAATTAAGGCTAAGATCGTTTATCGACTAGTTCGGTAAGCGGTCTTTTTTTATTTGTCCGTACGAAATCAAAAACTAGGTGAATTTCCTTAATTAAAATGAAGAAAATGAACACAATAAAACCGGTATTTTATTGGCAAAACATCCCTTTTATTCAAGGTTTTGCGGCATTTTGAATATAACAAAAGACCTCAAAGGATTTCTCCTTCAAGGTCTGTTTGTTTGCTATTGATTTTTACAAATCAAATGCTATTGCGTTTTGTCCGAATACATAAAGTCAGCAATTACTTG
>JAZNXY010000091.1:0-61226 GCA_045594105.1 Acutalibacteraceae bacterium
AAACGGGCGGCATAACCACTGTTTTCCGGCAGGTTGATGCTTAAGACGTCCGCCTTGGTGACCAGTTTACGGGAAATACCCTCATCGGTATACAAGTCACAGATATAGGTGCCTTCACCTAAGAATTCATCCAAATGAATATCGGTAACACCTTCCTCACGGTTGGTGATGACGCCGAGGAACCAGTTGCCGTCCTTGTTGCGCGCCATTGCCGCAAACTGCTCGTAAACGGAAACGGACAGCACCTTGGTTTGGTCCCAAACGGTGGGACACGCTTTGATAAATTCAACAGCAGGGGAGTCGGTCAGTTCTTCGGGGGTGGCATCAATCGCGTTAAACGGCGCATCCACGAACACGAGTTCCGCCAAGCCATATGCATTTTGCACGTGCGGTGTAAAGTCCGCGTGACCTGCAAGTCCGCGGGTGAGGTATTGGGTGGTGAACAACTGCGTTTCGTTAACAGGCTCGCGCACAGGCGCCATTTCGTGACCGAAAATGCCTTCATAGTTCAAAATGTTGGGATAGGTAATATTCAAACCTGTCGGCTTTGCCGCACCGTGGAAATTGACCACCAAATTGTATTTTGCCGCCAATTTCGCGGTTTTTTCGTACAGGTTGACACCGCCCTCTACCTGGTCTTCGGGCGGGAAGAAGTCGATTTTGAGACCTGTGACACCGCATGCCGCCACGTTTTTCATAAACGCTTCAATGGCATCCCAAGCGGGGGTAAACACGCGCACGCCGTCGGTTAATTCCTCGGCCTTTTTGCCGAGGGGGAATCGTGCTTCGTGGGTGGTAAAGCCGTTCCACACCACCTGCTCCACACCGTAGGGTGCCATATTGTCACAAAGGTCTTTCACCATATCAAACAGAGACGGCACGTCGTTGGCAAACAAGGACCATCTGCCGTCTAAAATGTTATATTCGAGACCGAGCTTTGCGGCGGCTTCGTTGTAGTTGTACATGGTTTGGATGTCACCGACAAAGCTGCCGTTGGAACGCCAGGACCACGCACTTCTGCCGGGCTTCACCCAGCTGAAATCCCCTTCAGGTGCTTCGTTGACGCTGTAAACAATGGTGTTGTTATACAGATCGTTCAAGCTTTCCGCAATGGTGAGAATGCGGTAGGGGGTTACCACGTTGTCACGGGTTACCTCGAAATCCACAAACTGCCTTTCGGGCTGATAGGTGGTATTCAGTTCAAAGAGACCATTACCCTTCTGCCGCAGGTTGACACCAACGTAATTTTTGAGATTACCTTCGAGAATGGCACCGAACAAGCCGTTGGAAAACTCAACGGACATGGGGGTTAAGATAAAGTTTTCTGCATCTTTTGCACCATCATACAAATCGTGGAATTTGATTTGGTTATCGGTGGGACCAAAGATGTCCTTCACGGGAAAACGGCCGTAGGATGCCTCGTAGCAAATGCCGTGGTAGTTGGCAAAACGGTGGAACCGTTGGCAACCGGCACCGCGGCAACCGAAGGATGCGTATACGTAGCTGTCCGCAGGCACTTTGAAGGCGGTGTATTCCGCATTGACCGTTTTACCTGCCTGCTTGTCATATATGTAGCGGAATGCCACGCCGCTGTCATACACACGTACATCTAAAGTGCACGGTACACCTGCGGCGGTCATTGCAACAGTTGCTTGCACAAAGCGGTCGTCAATATCCCGCACTCTGCCCAGCAAGGTCAGCGAACGGGTGACAGTAACCGTTTCTACGTCATCTATCGTGACGTTTTTACTGTAATCTACACCGTTGATTTTTAAGCCCAACGTTGCTTTATCATATACGGTCCTGCCCTTATAGGTAACCGTGTAATACGGCTTACCGTTTTCACAGTCAACCGTAAACACAACCTGTCCGTTTAATGAGCAAATATTCATTGTTCTCTCTCCTCTTTATGGCACGAATCAAATGTCACAAGTGATAGTGGCGCTTGTCTCAACCGAGCGGAACGCCGCTTCGATCACCTGCAGCACACGGCGTAACTGTGCGTGGGTGACAAGCTGTCCTTCTTCGCCACGTACCGCCTTGCACACATTGCGATAGAAATCGTGTACATCCGCCTCTGGTTGCAGCACTGTGTAGGTTTCGGTGGTATGCTCGTTGCGAGGTGCCATGGTTTTGGTAATACCTGCGGCAGTTTTTACCGGAACTACACCGTCCTCGTGCAGATATTTACACTTCACCACTGTACAGTCGCTTTTCCAGTCGGCTACCAAGGCGCTACCGTTGGTACAACGCATATACCAACGCGGCATAGAGATGAAGTTGTAAGTGCCCACCTCCACAAAAGCGGTTTTGCCGCTTTCAAAGTTGATGGTGAGTTTGAAGCCGTCATCCACCTCTACGTTGGTGATGTGGTCGAAGGTACAGTATACGCCAACGACCTTTTCGTTAATCATCTGCATCATCTGGTCAATGAGGTGGATGCCCCAGTCGAACAGCATACCGCCACCGTACTGTTTCATACCACGCCAGTCGCCGGGGATGCCTCGAGATCCGTGTACACGGGATTCAACGTTGATAAGTTCACCGATTTCACCGCTGTCATATATATGCTTCATAACCAGAAAATCAGTGTCCCAGCGTCTGTTTTGATGCACCGTAAAAATGCGGTTGTTGCGGTTGGCGGCGGCAACCATGTCATCAAAATCGGCAACACTTAAAGTAACCGGCTTTTCGCAAATGACGTGTTTGCCGGCATCCAGTGCCCTTATCGCAATTTCCTTATGTACATCGTTGGGGGTGGCGATGGTGATGATATCGACCCGTTCGTCCGCTAACACCGCCTCTAAGGACGGAAAAGCATAAATGCCCGCATCTTCTGCCAGCTTGCAGCGCTCGGGAAGAATATCGTAAACACCGAGCAGATTAACCACGTCACTTTGCAGTGCGAACATACGATGCCAACCGCCCATGCCACCGTAACCGACAACCACCAGATTTAATTTTCCCATAACAGAGCCCTCATTCATTCTTGCCGTAAACGGCATGGTTTTGCATTCCGCAGTGATGTGGTACAGTATACCACATCTTCTCTTGCAGTGCTATCTTTATTATAATAACAGATGCAAAAAGAAAGTGCTGTTTTTTTGTGTAAAACTATCATTTTGTTGCACAAAACAGAAAAAGGGAGAGTATTTCTACCCTCCCTATTGGATTACTGTATCACCTTTTTTGCATAAGCATTGTTGACGACCTTGGCAAACGGTGCGGTGGTTGTCAGCTCTCCTGCTTCCTGCATTACCTGTTGCAGACGCATAAACGACTCTTCGTTCATAACAGGCGTTTCACACCACGCACCGATATCGATATACGACTGTGCGGATGCCGTTAACAGCTCAATATCGGTGTCGGGGAAGAAAGAAGCTACCGTTTGGGCAATTTCTTTAGCGGTGTGGGTTTTTACCCATTGCTGTCCTTTGTAGATAGCACGGGTAAAGGCGGTAATGAGGTCTTGATTTTCCGCAATATAGCTCTTTTTGGCGAAGTAAGCGGTGTAAGGGATGTCACCTGCACCGTCACCGACAGCGGCAACGATGTACCCTTTTCCTTCCGCTTCCAGCATAGAGGCGGTGGGCTCAAAGCAGGTGAAA
This sequence comes from Acutalibacteraceae bacterium, assembly GCA_045594105.1. Taxonomy (GTDB): domain Bacteria; phylum Bacillota; class Clostridia; order Oscillospirales; family Acutalibacteraceae; genus URNF01. The sequence goes on from JAZNXY010000091.1 coordinate 3,609, forward strand.
TAGTCGCCTGTACCTGCGGTAAATGCCGCCGTCATCAGTGCGTATTGCACACTGCTGTCAAGGGTGAGATCTTTGACAGGATCAAGGCCGTTTTTGCGGATGACGTGCTCCAGAGTCATGTACGGCACACCGCCTTTCCTGCCGGGTAACACCACAGTTCCCTTGAGCTTATCCCAGGTAAACGCAGGGTCGGGCTTTCTGCCCACCAGAAAAGAACCGTCACGCTTGGTTACCTGTGCGAACACCTCGGTGTAATCCTCTTTTCCTTCGTTGTACACGTAAACGGCAGCTTCCGGGCCCGCAAAGCCGATATCCATATTGCCGGATAACACAGCGGACATAACCGCATCGGCACCTTGCCCGTTGGAAAGCTCGATTTCAATGCCTTCCTCGGCGAAATAACCGAGTGCGATAGCGGCATACTGAGGTGCGTAGAAGATAGAATGGGTTACTTCGCAAACCCGTACCTTCTGTAAAGCATTCTCTTTTTCTTTGCAAGCGGTGCAGGAAAACAGCAGCACCACCGCCAACATTACCGCCAGCAGGCGGCATAGTGTTTTATGCATAATAAAAGTTCCTCCTAATTGGTATGTGATATGCGGCGAGCGACCAGCTTTTGTAAGAGATTGACCGCCTCATACATAATGGCGGCTACCGCCGAAAGAATGATAACGCTGGCCATAACAAGGTCTAATTTGAACACCTGACCGCCATATACGATGAGGTATCCGAGTCCTGCTTTTGAAACGAGGAATTCGCCTGCGATAACACCTACGAGCGACAACCCGATGTTGATTTTCAGAGAACCGAACAGGGTGGGTATATTGTATGGCAGAACAATTTTGAAGAATATCTGCCGACGCTTGGCACCGAAGGTTTCGGCCATACGGATACACTCGGGATCGGTGCGTAAAAAGCCGCCGAGCATTTCAAGAACGGTGACCACCAGAGAAATGGCGAGTGCCATAACGATGATGGCTTTGGTGCCTGCACCTGCGATAATAATGATAACAGGACCGAGTGCAATTTTCGGCAAGCTGTTGAGCACTACTAAATACGGCTCACTGACCTTGGCGATAAATGGATTCCACCATAGTATAACAGCCGAAACGGTACCGATGACAGCACCAAGCAAAAACCCTGTCAACGTCTCAAACACGGTGACACCGATGTGGGTCAGCAGGCGGTTTTCCGCCATGTTTGCGTAGGTGGCAGCAATGCGTGACGGCATGCTGAACACAAAGCTGTCAATGATGCCCCACCTCGCGAGAAGCTCCCAGGCGGCCACCAGGAAAACAAACACACCGATCTGACAAAAAAGCACACGGCGTTTGTAGTTTTGTACGTTTTTCAGATATTGACGTCGTGCGGGAGAGAGTGCGTGGCTTTTACGATCCATAGCATTCCAACTCTTTCCATATATGGTCAAAATACCGAGAAAACTGGGGTGTGTTGCGGCAGGTGAGGGGGGTCCTGTTTTCCATGTCAAAGCGAATGGGCAGCAGTTCTTTGACGGTGGCAGGACGAGGTCCTAAAATCACCACGGTGTCGCTCATGCTGATGCATTCGGGAATGTCGTGGGTGACCATCAAGGTGGTGACGGTTTCCTTCTTCAATATTTTGTACACGTCTTCGGTGACCTCTATTCTTGTTTGGTAATCGAGTGCGGAAAACGCCTCATCCAGCAGCAATATATCGGGGCGGATAGCGAGGGTACGGATGAGCGCCGCCCGTTGTCGCATACCGCCGGAAATTTGTGACGGATATTTGTCTTTGAACTCCGCAAGACCGTAGGCAGAAAGCAGATGATCGGCGTGAGCTACCGTCTCCTCGGTCAGATTATGCTGTATCTCCAACCCGAATAATACATTTTGACGAATGGTACGCCACTCGAGCAGATTGTCCTTTTGCAGCATATAGCCGATGCGGGAAGAGGGCTCCGTTACCTCTTCTCCGTTCACCAGCACCCGCCCTCCCGACGGTGTAAGCAATCCTGCGACAATAGATAAAAGGGTGGATTTGCCGCATCCGCTGGGGCCAACCAAACTAAAAAAGTCACCTTGATTCATTGAAAAACTGATGTTTTTGAGAGCGGCAACTTCCCCGTTTTTCGCCTGGTAGGTCTGCTCAATGTTTTCAATACGCAACACTTCCATAAAACCGCTCCTTTCTGTTAAATAAAAGCACATCCTGTTTTATTGTATGCGGCAAGGAATTTGCGGGTGCAAAGAAAAAAGCCGTGTAACGCAAGGTGCGTTACACGGCTTTTTTCTTTTCTTAGTTCTTCGGGAGTTTGATGGGGCTCCAGTTTTCGATGTCATCGAACGTGTAGTCAGGGGTAACACCGGAAGCCAGAAAATCATCCTTCACGCGGCATTCGGTCATCGAAAACTGTGGCGTCTCGTAAGTAGCTTTCATTTTGCACCCGCCTTTTATAATATATACACGTACTATGATACACGACCCTATCGCTTTTGGCAAGAGTTTTTTTATTTTTTCTTGCGAATTATTAAACATACACCTGCCAGGGCAATACCGACAAGCAAAACGATGCCTGCCGTACCCCAGGCGACGTTAGCAAGGCCGTCTATCATAAACGAGCCGGTTTCAGGGTCTTGTAACTGCGAAAACACGGTGCGTATACCGAAAATCAAGCCGGCAGTTACCGATGCAACAGCGCCGAGCAAGCCCCAGTCAAAGCTGCCGTCTTTAGCGGTGACCCTGCCTACCGTGTCGCTACGGAAATTGAGCACTCTGCTGACCAATACGGCACCCAGGACGGTTACCAACGTTTCAGGGAGCATATAGGTGGCATTGTAGGCGAGGGAATAGGTGAGAGCTGCTTCTGTGGGGATCGAAAGCCCCGCCCAGACGGTAGCACCTGCAACGGTGTGGAAAATGTAACGCAAAAGCAGTGCCAAAGCACTGCCAAAAACCAGAGCGGAGGTCTGGCTTTTGCATACATTACGGAAAGCGCCACCGAGTCCCAGCACGGCAAATGCCAGAATATAGTCGAGGGCAATGACCGCCGCAATGGAAAGCGGTGTGGTGAAATACATCACGTTTTTCATGCCGAGCAGCATCTGCAAAATGCCGTACACAGCACCTGCAAACACGCCCCATTTACAGCCGTGGCGGTAGCTGATAATGAGCAGCGGTAAAGCGCTGCAGACGGTGACACTGCCGCCGTATGGCAGCTCCAGCAAGGGCAGGATGCTCAGCACGGTCGCAAAGCTGAGCATTACAGCGGTTTCGGTCAGGCGAATGGTTTTGTTTTTCATTGTCTACACTCCTTTTGACAAAAAAACAACCTTTCGCCGGATATAGCGAAAGGTGAATTGCACAAAAGGTGCGTCAAAACAATTCCTCCGCCGGCATTATCCGGATCAGGTATAGGGTTTCGGATATCCGTATCCGCTCTCAGCCGACGGTAACAGTCAGCGCCCCTTGTTTTTTGTATATTTTTTTTGGACCAATGACAGTATACTGCCGTTTTTTCGGAATGTCAACCCAAAAGTGCACATATACTGCTAAAAAAGGAGGAAAAACAATGTATGTGATTTTTCGCCGCCGTCATTTTTTGACGGCGTTGCTGTGTGTGGCGGCTATCGGTCTGGGTATACTGTCGGTACACCGTATGCAAACAGCAGTTTCGGTGGTGACCAATGCCGCCAACACCAACTGGGGTCTGCATTTCGGCAAGAGCGGAGAAACACCTGTGGGCAATGCTTCCGCTGCGTTTCTCAAGCAGTATCGTGCGTTGTACACGGGAAATACCGCAGAAAAGGTGCTGTATCTCACCTTTGATGCCGGGTATGACAATGGCTATACGGCAGGTATTTTGGATACACTCAAAAAGCATAATGTGCCTGCTGCCTTCTTTCTTGTGGGCAACTTTATGGAAAAAGAACCCGACCTTGTAAGACGCATGGTGGCAGAGGGGCATCTGGTGGGTAACCACACCTATCATCACCCTGATATGTCAAAAATCGCAGAAAATGCGGATTTCCTGGAGGAGCTGTCCTCCCTTGAAAACAAGTTTAAGGAGATTACGGGTACGGATATGCCCAAGCTGTACCGGCCGCCGCAGGGAAAATACAGTGAGGAAAACTTAAAGCAGGCAGCGGCGGCAGGGTATACAACGGTATTCTGGAGTCTTGCGTATGTGGATTGGTACGTGGATGACCAACCGACACGGGAAGAGGCATTTGCCAAATTACTGCCCCGCACCCACAACGGTGCGGTGGTGCTGCTGCACAGTACTTCACGCACCAATTGTGAAGTCTTGGATGAACTTCTGACAAAATGGAAGGAAATGGGATACACCTTCGGTGCATTAAATGAGATAGCGTGACCATACTATGTGCGGAGGGCGAAAACCCTCTCTCCAGATTTGTGAAAGGAGGCCGTCGCCATGGAATGTTCCAAAGAAAATAAGTGTATTGAATGTCACGTAACCCAATGTGCGAATCATAGCACCTGTGGTGAATACTGTGCGCTGGACCGCATCACCGTAGGCACCCACGAGGCAAATCCGTCTATGAATCAGTGCACCGACTGTATGTCTTTCCGTCAGAAATAAGAGGCAACGGCATAAAAAGCGTCAAGGTTCATCAGAACCTTGACGCTTTTTACTTCTTCGCTCTTTGTCCAAAGGTTTTTGCGTTTTACATATTGCACTTTCAAAAGAAATATGGTATATTCTCCTATATATGTGTAAAAGGAGACGAATGCGTGGATGTGAAAATCACGGTTGTCGGCGTGCAGGAAATAGACGGGCAAACCGACAAAACCGAAATGACCACCGTAGGCACCCTAACCGAAGACGCAAACGGGTACGTTTTGCAGTATGCGGAAAGTGCCGCAACGGGTCTTGATAATACGGTGACTACCTTGCGGATACAGCCGCAGATGGTGACGATGGAACGTACGGGCGCTCACGCAGGGCTGCTGGTGCTGGAATGTAAAAAAAGACATCTGTGCAGCTACGCCACCCCGATAGGAAACGTGATGCTTGGCGTGTACACCGAAAAGGTGGATACACAGTTCATGCAGCTGGGCGGTACGGTACGGGTCTCCTACACGCTGGACGTAGGGGGCAATATGATGTCCCGACAGAAATTGACCGTCCGTGTAGAAGTTGCATAACAGAAAGGGAAAATGATATGTCTAAAATCGTAAACATAACCGAAAGTGTATTGAGAGAACGCATTGCGACAGCGGTGGCAGCAGCGGTTGCGGCGGGTGAACTGCCGGAAGCACCCCTGCCGGACTTTGCAGTGGAAATTCCCGGTGACCGTGCACACGGTGACCTTGCCGTTAACGTGGCAATGGTGTCTGCACGTGCATTTCGTAAGGCACCTCGTCAGATTGCGGATGCTATTTTGGCACACATAACGCTTGACGGCACCTATTTCGAAAAGGCGGAGGTTGCAGGCCCCGGCTTTATTAACTTTTTCCTGTCTCCTGCGTATTATGCCGCCATTGTACGTGATGTATGTGAGTTAAAAAATGCATACGGCCGTTCGGATTTCGGCGCAGGCAAAAAGGTGATGGTGGAGTTCGTTTCCGCCAACCCCACAGGCCCTATGCACATGGGTAACGCACGTGGCGGTGCGCTGGGCGATTCGCTCGCCGCTGTACTGGACGCCGCAGGTTACGATGTCTGGCGTGAGTTTTACGTCAATGACGCAGGTAACCAAATTGAAAAATTCGCTACCTCTCTGGAGGTGCGTTATCTGCAGATTTTCAAAGGGGAGCAAGAGGTTGTGCTTCCCGAAGACGCCTATCACGGCGATGATATTAAAGAGCATGCGGCGGGCTTTGCCGCCATACATGGCGACAGCTTCGTAGGGGCAGACAGTGAGGCACGACGCACGGCTTTGGTAGAATATGCCTTGCCACGCAACATCGAAAAAATGCATCACGATATGGACCTGTACCGCATACGGTATGATGAGTGGTTTATGGAGTCCCGCCTGCATAACAGCGGTGAAGTCAGAGAGGTTATCGACATTCTGACCCAAAACGGTCTGACTTATGAAAAAGAAGGCGCTTTGTGGTATAAAAATGCCGAGATTTTGACCGAAAAACTGCGTGCGGCAGGTAAAACCGATGCAGAAATCGAAAAATTAGAGCTTAAAGACGATGTGCTGATTCGTGCGAACGGCAATCCCACCTATTTTGCGGCGGATATCGCCTATCATCGCAATAAGTTCTTACGTGGCTTTGACACCTGTATTGACGTGTGGGGTGCTGACCACCACGGTCACGTAGCACGTATGAAGGGCGCAATGGATGCCATTGGCCTGGACGGAGATAAGCTGCAGGTGGTACTCATTCAGCTGGTCCGTCTGATGCGTGACGGTGAGGTGGTCCGTATGTCTAAACGCTCGGGTAAAGCTATTCAGCTCGCCGACCTTTTGGACGAGGTGCCTGCGGATGCCGCCCGTTTCTTCTTCATTTTGCGTGAAGCAGGTACCCGTATGGACTTTGATTTGGACCTCGCTATTGAGCAATCGTCTTCTAATCCCGTGTATTACGTGCAGTACGCACACGCACGCATTTGCTCCATTTTCCGTAAAATGCAGGAAGAAGGGGTTAACTATGATTTGGCAGCCGCTTCTTTGGATGCGCTGTCCACCCCTGAAGAACGTGAGCTGATCCGGCATATTTCGGGATACAGCAATGAAATTATTGAGGCGGCTAAAGAATATGAGCCCGCCCGCATTACCCGTTATGCACAAGAATTGGCTACGTTGTTCCACAAGTTCTACAATGCCTGCCGTGTTATGGGCGAGGATGCAGGTCTTACGGCGGCACGTCTGGCATTGTGCGATGCTACCCGCATCACCCTGCATAATGCATTGACCCTTCTCAAAATAGAGGCACCGGAGGTTATGTAATGTATACCCCTGTGGATTATGAACAGCAGCGGGCGGAGATGCGTGAGGACGGCAACTTTGTCGGCGGTATTGTTTTGCTGACAGTTGCTCTGCTGTCTTTGGGCTTTACAGCCGTGGCACTGATACTGGTGGCGGCAGGAAAACTGTCTTTTGCGCAACTGGCACAGGAAGATCTGGGACTCGGAAAGACGGGGTATATGGTACTGTATATGTGTACCTATACCGTGTTTATGGGGTTGCCGCCGCTGTTGGTGTGTTTGTTGTTTCGTCGTTCCCTGCCGAAGCTTGAGATGCCTGCTGCACAGTGGCAGACACCTGCCGGCAGTGCGGCTTTTATGGTGGGCTTGGGCGGTTGTGCTGCCGCAAACCTTGTGGCATCGTACGTCACGGCCTTCTTGGACAGCTTCGGCATTGTGCCGCCCGATGCACCCACCTTTCTGGAGAGCACACCACAAAGCTTGGTGCTGAACCTGGTGGTTTCGGCGTTGCTGCCCGCCTTGTTGGAGGAGCTGGCATTTCGCAAATGTATTTTAGGCACCTTGCAAAAATACGGACAGGGAACAGCGGTGCTGGTTTCCGCCCTGCTGTTCGGTGTGATACACGGCGGTATCTCACAAAGTGTTTTTGCGTTTCTGGTGGGTCTGGTGCTTGGCTTTATCACTGTAAAAACCGGCAGTATTCGTACGGCAATAGCTGTACATTTTGTCAATAACGCTCTTGCGGTGACAGCAGAGTATCTTACCCTGGGGATGGACCAATCGATACAGGGCATGGCATATACCGTTATTATCGGGGTGACCGGCATCTGCGGTGTTGGTGCATTGATTTTCTCGGCGGTGAAGAAGAACGCCCTGTTTGCCAAAGCGACGTCCCGCTATGTTCCTTATGGTTCAGTCGGTACTGTCTGGAGTGCACCGCTGATGATTATTGCGACGATACTGATTATTTTAAGAATGTTTTATACTAACTTAATGTGAAGGTGTCTGTGTGATGCAAGAAAAGTTTATGCAATTGGCACTCTCGTTGGCGGCCGAGGCGGCTGCTGAGGGCGAGGTGCCGGTGGGTGCGGTCGTTGTAAAAGACGGTGTGGTGGTCGGTATGGGCCGAAATCGTCGTGAAACCGCAAAAAACGCGTTGGCACACGCAGAAATAGAAGCAATACATACCGCCTGTGAAGCGTTGGGCGGTTGGCGACTTTCCGGCTGTGACCTGTATGTGACGTTGGAGCCGTGTCCTATGTGTGCAGGTGCCATTATCAACGCACGTATTGATACGGTATATGTCGGTACCGATGACCCGAAGGCAGGGTCCTGCGGGTCGCTCACCAATCTGTTCGTTTTACCGTATAACCATAAACCGCAGTACGTAAACGGTGTCTGCAGTGGGCAATGTGCGACACAGCTGAAAGACTTTTTTAGAGAGATTCGCCAAAAAAAGAAAAAAGGTGAATAAAGTTTCTAAAATCACTTGCAATTTTGAAAACACTATGGTATAGTGTGTACTGTGATGAAATATATCGCATAGTTTTTCTATGCTGAAATTTGAAAGAGGGAAAGACAAATGAAGAAAGAGTATGTAGCACCTGAATATCGTTCCCTGCAGTACGTGTTTGCTGAGGAAGTAGCTACCAGTGAAAATCCCTGGGGCGACATTACGACTGATTTGTCCTCTTTGTTGCCTCCGTCCGGCAACCCGTAAGCGGGAACAAAAGAGTAGATAGTATTGAAAGGCCTCAAGGAAGCTTGGGGCTTTTTGTTTTGCCCGAAATACACTGCCATATAATAGAAGGTATATAAAATGTCGGTAAAGGTGTGGCAGTGCAAAAAAAGATTGTTATTTTTTTAACTTTTTTACAACAAAGTGCGAAAATGTGATTGACAATGCAATTTAATGAGAGTAAAATAGGAACAACTGTAAACGCACAGTCATATTTTGCGTGTGAAAGGAATGGTTATAAAAGGCAAGAGTATACAATTTTTCCGCCGGTCCTTCTATGCTGCCCGAGAGCGTTTTACGCACCGCAGCGGATGAAATGTTAGATTATCAGGGTTCAGGACAGTCTGTTATGGAAATGTCCCACCGCTCTAAAACTTACGATGCGATTATCAAAGAATGCGAAGCACTTCTCCGTGAAGTGATGAATATTCCGGATAACTACAAAGTGCTGTTTCTGCAGGGCGGCGCTTCTTCCCAGTTTGCTATGGTGCCGATGAACCTGATGACAGGCAACGGCAAAGCCGACTTTGTGATTACAGGTCAGTGGGCGACCAAAGCACAGAAGGAAGCGGCACGCTACGGCGAAGCTAACGTGGTTGCCAGCTCTAAAGATAAGACCTTCTCTTACATTCCGAAGCTGGATCCTGCGACCTTTACGCCGGATGCGGATTATTTCCACATTTGTATGAATAACACCATCTACGGCACGGTGTATCATGAGCTGCCCGAAACGGGCAACGTGCCGCTGGTTGCGGATATTTCCTCCTGCATTCTGTCCGAGCCGATTGATGTTTCCAAGTTCGGCGTGCTGTACGCAGGTGCACAGAAGAATATGGCGCCCGCAGGTCTTACCGTGGTCATCATCCGTGAAGATCTCATCGGCAATGCGATGGACATCACTCCCACTATGTTCAACTATCAGACCCACGCAGATAACGATTCCATGTTCAACACCCCGCCTTGCTACACCATTTACATGGCAAAGCTGGTGCTCGAATGGATCAAAAACGAGGTGGGCGGTCTGGAGAAGATGAAAGAGATTAACGAAAAGAAAGCCGCTATTCTCTACAACTTCCTCGATAACTCCAAAATGTTCAAAGGTACCGTTGTTCCCGAAGACCGTTCGCTTATGAATGTGCCGTTTGTAACGGGCAACGAAGAATTGGACGCCAAATTCGTAAAAGAAGCTGCCGCAGCGGGCTTTGTGAACCTGAAAGGTCACCGTTCTGTCGGCGGTATGCGTGCTTCCATTTACAACGCCATGCCGGTAGAGGGCGTCGAAAAGCTGGTTGCGTTTATGGCTGAATTTGAAAAAAATAACGGTTAAGGTGATTCATAATGAAAATTTGTACTCTGAATAAGATCGCTGCTTGCGGCACCGACCGTCTGGGCGATGCCTACACCATCACCGATACGCTGGAAGGCGCTGCAGGTGTTATGGTGCGTTCCGCTTCGATGCATGACATGGAAATGCCTGAAACGCTGCAGGCGATTGCTCGTGCAGGTGCAGGTGTTAACAATATCCCTGTAGATGTATGTGCGGAAAAAGGTGTTGTGGTATTCAACACCCCCGGTGCGAATGCGAATGCGGTAAAAGAATTGGTTATCGCAGGTTTGTTCCTCGCTTCCCGTAAAGTAGTGCCTGCTATCGAATGGGCGGCAACCCTTAAGGGTGAAGGCGACGCTGTCGGTAAATTGGTCGAGAAAGGCAAGGGACAGTTTACCGGCCCCGAAATACTCGGCAAAAAACTCGGTGTTATCGGTCTTGGCGCTATCGGCGTTCTGGTGGCCAATGCTGCCAAATCGCTCGGTATGGAGGTATACGGTTATGACCCCTATCTGTCGGTAAATGCCGCTTGGAATCTTTCCCGTTCCATCCATCATGCTGCAGACCTCGACACCATTTATGCGGAATGTGATTACATTACCGTACACGTGCCGCTGATGGCGGATACCAAAGGTATGCTTAATGCTGATGCTTTTGCAAAGATGAAAGACGGCGTTCGTGTTCTCAACTTCTCCCGTGATGCACTTGTAAACGGTGCGGATATGCTGGCGGCACTGGCAAGCGGTAAGGTAGCTCGCTACGTAGTCGACTTCCCGACCGAAGAAATGCTCGGTGTAGAGAACGTTGTGGCGATTCCGCACCTTGGTGCTTCCACCCCCGAAAGTGAAGACAACTGTGCGGTTATGGCGGCGGATGAGCTGAAGGATTATCTCGAAAACGGTAATATTACCCATTCGGTCAACTATCCCGACGTACAGGCACCCCGCACTACCGCAAACCGTCTGTGCGTGCTGCATAAGAACATTCCCAATATGCTCACCCAGATCAGCGGTGCTGTTGCAAAAGAAGGCATCAACATTGCCGCAATGGTAAACCAGTCCCGCAAGGAATATGCGTATACCATTCTTGATGTGGATGCAGCACCTTCCGCTGAAGCACTTGCACACATTTCCGCTGTAGACGGCGTTATTCGTGTACGTCATATCGGCTAATTGAAGATCAGCAAAAACGCCCTGCAATCGCAGGGCGTTTTTTGAAAGGGTGACAGGACATGGTGTGGCAATGGTCGGTTGGCGTTGCCTCCTTTATAATATTGGTATGGGGTACCTTGCCGTTTTTCACCGGCCGCATTTGTAATACAGGCGTGCGGGTGTGTGCCGCTGTCGGTATGGGCGGTATGCTGCTTTCTGTTTTCTGGGATACCGTATGGCAGGCGGTAGGATGCTTTTGGGAAAGCGGCACTGCGGCAAAGATTACCGTTTGTGCCGTAGTTGCCGTGATGGCGGCCCTGGTATTGCTGTTTGTCGGCATATCGGTTTTATTGATAGTGTCTGCAAACCGTTCAGGTACTGCCAAAGCGGCTACTGTGCTGGTTCCCGGCGCTAAATTATACGTTGACCGTCTGTCAAAGGCACTGCAGCAGCGGCTGGATGCCGCCGTTATATACCTGCAAGCACATCCCGATATGCCTTGTGTGGTAAGCGGAGGGCAAGGAGCAGACGAACCGCGCAGTGAGGCGGTTGCGATGCGTGATTATCTTGTGGGAAAGGGGATAGACGGCAACCGTATTTATATGGAAGACAGGTCTACCAGTACCTTTGAAAATATGCAGTTTTCCCGTAAGGTCATTGACCAAAACGGTCTGCCGACCGCTGTGGTCATTGTGACACAGGAGTTTCACCAGTATCGCTGCGGCGTGTATGCAAAAAGGGCAGGGCTGCCGCCGATTTGTTCGGTCACCTGTAAAACAGGACTGCAGCTATTGCTGTGCTACTGGGTCAGAGAAATCGCAGGCGTGTGCCGTATGTGGATTCTTGGATATTGACAATTCAAACAACTCCACCGTGTGTTTCTTTTTTAGAAATATACGGTGGGGTTTTTATGAATTTTTGAATAAAAGTGAGGTTTTTGGGCTAAAAACCTCATTTTTTTATTTTTTTATAAAAAAAATAAGCCAATCGTCGAAAAACGATTGACAAACCGAAAAATATCTTATATAATACCATAATGCATAATCATGGGTTTATATGCCTTTTGTTACAAATACAGTATAACACGGCAGAAGAAAAAAAGCAAGAGAAAATGAAAAAAACGTATATTTTCCAACCTTTTTCTAACCTGTGAGGAAAGCAAAAAATCAGTAAATTATTCTGCGGCAGGGGACATGCTGCGGATGAAACACAAAGGAGTGGTCGAGCCAATGGTGAATATTAAACCGGTCCAGTTGGGGAACACGACCCGTATGAGTTTCGCTAAAATCAATGAAGTGTTGGATATGCCCAATCTCATTGAAGTGCAGAAAAACTCGTACAAGTGGTTCTTAGAGGAAGGACTCAAAGAGGTATTCAGAGATATGTCTGCTATTGCGGACTATACCGATAACCTCGTACTGGAATTCATTGACTACAGAATTGACGAAAATCCAAAGTACACCGTAGCGGAATGTAAAGAGCGTGACGTAACCTATGCGGCACCCTTGTATGTGACCGTACGGCTGCTTAACAAAGAAACGGGTGAGGTAAAGGAATCCGAGGTGTTTATGGGCGAATTCCCGCTTATGACACGCAGCGGTACCTTTGTTATCAACGGTGCGGAACGTGCCATTGTATCTCAGCTCGTTCGTTCTCCCGGCGTATATTATGGTATGAGCTATGATACCACCGGTAAAAAGCTGTTTACCTCCACCGTGATTCCGAACCGCGGTGCGTGGCTCGAATATGAAACCGACTCTTCCGACGTGTTCTATGTACGCATCGATAAGAACCGCAAGCTGCCGGTTACCTGTCTGGCACGTGCTATGGGCCTGTCCACCGACGAGCAGCTCATTGAATTCTTTGGCGACGACGAGCGCTTGCACGCCACCATGCTGAAGGATTCCACCAAAAACGCCGAGGAAGCATTGCTGGAAATCTATCGCAAGCTGCGTCCCGGTGAGCCGGCGACTGTTGAGAACTCTCAGCAGCATTTGGAGGGTCTGTTCTTTGACCCCCGCCGGTATGACCTTTCGCGTGTAGGTCGCTATAAATACAATAAGAAATTAGGTCTTTCCAACCGCTTGGCGGGTCATAAGCTGAGCCGTCCCGTAGCGGACCCCGCAACGGGTGAACTGTTGGCGGAGGCGGGCGAAATTATCGACCGCTCCCGTGCTCTCGAAATGGAAGATGCAGGCGTGTCCCAGGTCTTTATCTCCATTGACGAACACGGTGAAGAGCGTGAAGTGAAAATTATCACCAACGGCATGGTGGATATTAAGAAATACGTTGATTTCGACGTGACCGAATATGGTATCCGTGAACGTGTTTGCTATCGTGTACTGCGTGAAATCCTGGATACCTGTACCGACGAGGCGGCTTTGAAGGAAGCCATTTCTGCCCGTGCCGCCGAACTGGTACCCAACCACATCACCGTGGATGACATTCTCGCATCCATCAACTACGTGCATTGCCTTGGTCATGATGTCGGTACTACCGATGATATCGACCATTTGGGTAACCGCCGCATCCGTTCTGTCGGCGAACTGCTGCAGAATCAGTTCCGCATCGGTTTCTCCCGTATGGAACGTGTGGTACGTGAACGTATGACCCTGCAGGCGCAGGATACCGACGTTATCACGCCCCAGGCACTTATCAACATCCGTCCCGTAGTAGCCGCTATCAAGGAGTTCTTCGGTTCTTCTCCCTTGTCCCAGTTTATGGATCAGAACAACCCCTTGGCAGAGCTTACGCACAAACGTCGTTTGTCCGCTTTGGGCCCCGGTGGTCTGTCTCGTGATCGTGCCGGCTTCGAAGTGCGTGACGTTCACTACAGCCACTATGGCCGTATGTGCCCCATTGAGACCCCCGAAGGTCCCAACATCGGCTTGATTTCTTACCTCGCTACCTTTGCACGTATCAACGAATACGGTTTCGTTGAAGCACCGTTCCGCAAGGTAGATAAAGCAACCGGTGCGGTTACCGACGAAGTGGTTTATATGTCTGCTGACATCGAAGATGATTTCATTGTTGCACAGGCAAATGAACCGTTGGATGAAAACGGTTGCTTTGCACGTGCGAAGGTAAATGCCCGTTGCCGTGATGAATTCCTTGAAGTGACCCCCGATAAGGTTGACTATATGGACGTTTCTCCGAAGATGGTTGTATCTGTCGCTACTGCGATGATTCCCTTCCTCGAGAACGATGACGCCAACCGTGCGTTGATGGGCTCCAACATGCAGCGTCAGGCCGTGCCGCTGCTCAAAACCGAAGCACCTATCGTGGGTACCGGTATGGAATATAAAGCCGGTGTTGATTCCGGTGTTTGTGTGCTGTGCGAAGCCGCAGGTACCGTTACCTACGTTTCTGCGGATAAGGTGGTTGTCCGCCGTGATGATAACGGTGAAGAAGACACCTACGAAATGATCAAATTCTCTCGCTCCAACCAGGGCACCTGTCTCAATCAGCGCCCCATCGTATCGGTTGGTCAGCACATTGATGAGCATGCGGTTATCGCTGACGGTCCTGCGACCGATGGCGGTGAAATCGCACTTGGTAAGAATGCGCTCATCGGCTTTATGACCTGGGAAGGTTATAACTACGAGGACGCTGTTCTTATCAATGAAAAAATGGTACGTGACGACGTATTTACTTCTATTCATATTGAAGAATACGAAGTGGAATCTCGTGAAACAAAGTTGGGGCCGGAGGAAATCACCCGTGATATCCCCAACGTCAGCGAAGAAGCCCGTAAAGACCTCGATGAACGTGGTATCATCCACATTGGTGCAGAGGTACGCTCCGGCGATATTCTGGTTGGTAAGGTTACCCCGAAGGGTGAAACCGAGCTGACTGCGGAAGAACGCTTGCTGCGTGCTATCTTCGGTGAAAAAGCACGTGAAGTGCGTGATACCTCCTTGCGTGTACCGCACGGTGAGTACGGTATTATCGTAGACGTGAAGGTGTTTACCCGTGCCAACTGCGACGAGCTTTCCCCCGGTGTTAACATGGTTGTTCGCTGCTATATCGCTCAGAAACGCAAAATCAGCGTCGGCGATAAAATGGCGGGCCGTCACGGTAACAAAGGTGTTGTTTCCCGCATTCTTCCCAGTGAAGATATGCCGTTCCTGCCCGACGGTACCCCGTTGGATATCGTTTTGAACCCCCTGGGTGTTCCGTCCCGTATGAACATCGGTCAGGTACTGGAAGTGCATCTTGCCTATGCGGCGGCTGCACTCGGCTTTAAGGTGATGACCCCTGTCTTTGACGGTGCGCACGAAGCGGATATCCGTGAACTGCTCAAACAGGCGGGTAAGAGCGAAGACGGTAAGACGGTGTTGTATGACGGCCGTACAGGCGAACAGTTTGACAACCCTGTGACCGTTGGCTATATGTATTACCTTAAATTACATCATCTTGTTGATGATAAGATTCATGCACGTTCCACCGGTCCTTACAGCTTGGTTACCCAGCAGCCCTTGGGCGGTAAAGCCCAGTTCGGTGGCCAGCGCTTCGGTGAAATGGAAGTGTGGGCGCTGGAGGCATACGGCGCTGCGTACACCCTGCAGGAAATTCTGACTGTAAAATCCGACGACGTTGTGGGTCGTGTCAAGACCTACGAAGCCATTGTGAAGGGCGAAAACGTACCGCAGTCGGGCGTGCCGGAATCCTTCAAGGTGCTTGTAAAAGAATTGCAGTCTCTTGGTCTGGATATCAAAGTGCTTAACAAAGATAAAGAGGAAATCGACCTCAAGCAGACCTTCAGTGATGACGATGATATGCCGATGATCATGTCTGACGACGAAGCATTCTACACTGTTGCCAATGACAACGAAGCCGAAATGGCGGGTTACGGTGTTGCGGATGCGGAAGACGCCGTAGAACAATTCGGTATGACCGACGATGAAGACGACGAAGACGTTGATTTCATTGACGATGACGAAGAATAAGGGGAGGAGAGAGAATTATGGCAGATTTTGAAGTATTTGATTCCATTAAAATCGGTTTGGCTTCTCCCGAACAAATCCGCAGCTGGTCCTACGGTGAGGTTACAAAGCCCGAGACGATAAATTATCGCACTTTGAAGCCTGAGCGTGAAGGCCTGTTCTGCGAAAAGATTTTCGGGCCTACCAAAGACTGGGAATGTCATTGCGGCCGCTACAAACGTATCCGCTATAAAGGCAAGGTTTGCGAACGCTGCGGTGTGGAAGTTACCCGTGCAAAGGTTCGCCGTGAACGTATGGGTCACATTGAACTTGCTGCCCCCGTGTCTCATATTTGGTATTTCAAGGGCATTCCGTCCCGTATGGGTCTCATTTTGGATATCACCCCCCGCTATTTGGAGCAGGTGCTGTACTTCGCTTCGTATATCGTAGCGGATCCGGGCGATACCCCCTTGATGAAAAAACAGATTTTGTCCGATAAGGACTATCGCGATATGCGCGAAAAATACGAAGACGATTTCGACGCAGGTATGGGTGCGGAATACATCCAGAAATTGCTTGCTGAAATCGATTTGGACGAGTTGTCCGCTGAATTGAAAGCGGAGCTGGAAGATGCGACCGGTCAGAAACGCGCACGTCTTCTGAAACGTCTGGAAGTGGTAGAATCCTTCCGCCTTTCCGGCAACCGTCCCGAATGGATGATCATGAACGTCATCCCGGTTATCCCGCCGGATATCCGTCCGATGGTACAGCTGGACGGCGGCCGCTTTGCGACCTCCGACCTGACCGCTCTGTATCGCCGTGTTATCAACCGTAACAACCGTCTGAAGAGACTTTTGGAACTCGGTGTGCCGGACATCATCGTGCGCAACGAAAAACGTATGCTGCAGGAAGCGGTCGACGCTTTGATCGATAACGGCCGCCGTGGTAGACCCGTGACCGGTCCGAACAACAGACCGCTCAAATCCTTGTCCGATATGCTGAAAGGTAAGCAGGGCCGTTTCCGTCAGAACCTGCTCGGCAAACGTGTTGACTACTCCGGTCGTTCGGTTATCGTTGTCGGTCCCGAGCTGAAGATGTATCAGTGCGGTTTGCCGAAAGAAATGGCAATCGAATTGTTCAAACCCTTTGTTATGAAGCGTTTGGTGGAAACCGGTGCCGCCGGTAACATCAAAACCGCTCGTAAGATGGTAGAGCGTCTGCGTCCCGAAGTGTGGGACGCACTGGAAATCGTTATAAAGGACCACCCCGTAATGCTCAACCGTGCACCTACACTGCACCGCTTGGGTATTCAGGCATTTGAGCCCGTGTTGGTGGAAGGCCGTGCAATCAAACTGCATCCGCTGGTTTGTACTGCGTTTAACGCCGACTTTGACGGTGACCAGATGGCTGTTCACGTACCGCTGTCTGCGGAAGCACAGGCAGAAGCACGTTTCCTGATGCTTGCGGCAGGCAACCTGCTCAAGCCCTCCGACGGTAAGCCCGTTGCGGTGCCGACGCAGGATATGATTCTCGGTTCTTACTACCTCACCATTGTCAAACCCGGTGAACCCGGTGAAGGTAAGGTGTTCCGTGACGAAAATGAAGCGCTGATGGCATACGATGCGAAAGTCGTAGGTCTCCATGCACTCATCAAGGTACGCCGCACCCTCGAAATCGACGGTGTGAAGCAGTCCCGCCTGGTAGAAACCACCGTGGGTCGCATTATCTTCAATACCCCCATTCCGCAGGACCTCGGTTTTGTGGATCGCACCACCGAGGAAGGTAAATTCCAGTATGAAATTGACTTCAAGGTTGGTAAGAAACAGCTTTCCAAGATCATTGAAAAATGTATCAAGGTACACGGTGCCGCTCGCACCTCCGAGGTGCTGGATGCCATCAAGGCGCAGGGTTATAAATATTCTACCCGCGGTGCTTTGACCGTTGCCGTTTGCGATGCGGCGATCCCGCCGGAGAAACCCGCCCTTATTCAAGAAGCGGAAGCTACCGTTGACGAGATCACCAGATACTATAATGAAGGTCTTATGAGTAATGAAGACCGTTACCGTGGTGTTATCGAAACCTGGAACAGCACCACCGACAAGGTCACCAAGGCGTTGAATGCTAACATGGATGAGTTCAACCCCATCTTCATGATGTCCGATTCCGGTGCTCGTGGTTCTATCAACCAGATTCGTCAGCTCGCAGGTATGCGTGGTCTTATTGCGAACACCTCCGGTCGTACTATTGAGGTTCCGATTCGTGCCAGCTACCGTGAAGGTCTGAACATTTTGGAATACTTCATTTCTTCCCGTGGTGCGCGTAAGGGCTTGGCGGATACCGCTCTGCGTACCGCTGACTCGGGTTACCTCACCCGTCGTCTTGTTGACGTTTCGCAGGATGTTATCATTCGCGAACAGGATTGCGGAACCACTGACGGTATCGTGATTCGTGACATTAAAGACGGCAACGAAATGATCGAGCCGCTTACCGAACGTCTTGTCGGTCGTTTTCTCTGCGAAGACTTTGTCGATCCCAAGACCGGCGAAGTGGTTGTCAGCCGTCATAAGATGATGACCGATGCCGATGCAGAGCTGCTTACCAAGACCTACGGTGTAACCGAGATCCGCATCCGTTCGGTGCTCGCCTGTTCTGCTCGCAGAGGCGTGTGTGCACATTGTTACGGTGCTAACCTTGCCACCGTTGACCCCGTATCCGTGGGTGAAGCGGTTGGTATCATCGCTGCACAGTCCATCGGTGAACCCGGTACACAGCTAACCATGCGTACCTTCCATACCGGTGGTATCGCATCCGCAGAAGATATTACTCAGGGTCTTCCCCGTGTTGAAGAACTGTTCGAAGGCAGAAAACCGAAGCACCTTGCTATCATCAGTGAGATCGACGGTGTGGTGCGTATGGGCGAAGAGAAGAAAAAACGCCTGGCCATCGTTACTGCCGAAGACGGTTCGGACGAACGTTCTTATGTTATCACCTACGGTTCCCGCCTGCGCGTGAACGAGGGTGATCGCATTAAGAAGGGTGACCGTATCACCGAAGGTTCGGTTAACCCCCATGACATCCTTGCTGTACAGGGTGAAGAAGCGGTACAGAATTACCTTATTATGGAAGTACAGCGCACCTACCGTATGCAGGGTGTTGACATCAACGATAAACACGTTGAGGTTATCGTTCGTCAGATGATGCGTAAAGTGCGTGTTGATGACGCAGGTAGCACCAACCTGCTCGCAGGTGCGACTATTGACCGTTCCGAACTGCGTGCCGAAAACGAAGCAGTACAAGCACGTATCGACGCTGGTGAAGAAGGTCTTACCCTCGCTACCGTGACCCCCATCCTCTTGGGTATCACCAAAGCGGCTCTTGCCACCGACAGCTTCCTGTCTGCCGCCTCCTTCCAGGAGACCACCCGTGTGTTGACCGACGCCGCTATCAAAGGCAAGGTCGACCCGCTGCTGGGCTTAAAGGAAAACGTCATCATCGGTAAGCTTATCCCGGCAGGTACCGGCTTGCAGGTTTATAACGATGTTGAGGTGGTACACAAGGTGAATCCCGACAGTCCTTTTGCCGCTGCTCTTGAGCAGATGATGGCGGAGGATGAAGAAGTTGAGTTAATTCCTGAAGAAGATGCTTGACAAATGGGATAAACCCGTGTTATTATGGTTAACGTGTGAGATTTTGCCACAATTTCCCCTAAAAAGAGGGGGAATTGTGGCTGTCTTGTGCTGTTCACATTTCGTTTTTTGAGAAAAAACTGCGTTTTTTCTTGAAAATAGATATTTTGTGTGAGGAGGTGTCATGATTGCCCACTTTTAACCAGTTAGTCCGTAAGGGAAGAGAAGAACTCGAGAAAAAGGCGAAAGCCCCGGCGTTGTTACGTGGTTGGAACTCCAAGAAGCGTATGCCTATCGAACAGCATTCCCCGCAGAAACGTGGTGTGTGTACCGCGGTTAAAACCTCTACCCCCAAGAAGCCGAACTCTGCGCTTCGTAAGGTAGCCCGTGTACGTTTGTCCAACGGTGTTGAGGTTACCTCGTATATCCCCGGTGAAGGCCACAACCTGCAGGAGCATAGCGTGGTGCTGATCCGTGGCGGCCGTGTTAAGGACCTGCCCGGTGTACGTTATCACATTGTGCGTGGTACCTTGGATACCCAGGGTGTTGCCAAGAGAATGCAAGCTCGCTCCAAATACGGCGCGAAACGGCCCAAGGCCGGCAAGTAATCCGACATTTTCACAGCGGCTACACTGTAGCGGCAGTTATATATATTAGGTAGGGTAATAACCCCGCCTTGTGATACTGCCCCTGAGTGGTGCCAACGGAAGTATGTCACTTTCGAGTACCTATGATATCATCATTATGAAGGAGGGAAGTAAAGTGCCCAGAAGAGGTTCTATCGCAAAGCGCGATGTTTTGCCCGATCCGCTTTACAATTCCAAGTTGGTGACTCGTCTCATCAACAACATTATGCTGGACGGTAAGAAGGGTGTTGCCCAGAAAATCGTCTATGATGCATTCGACATTCTGCGTGAGAAAACCGAAAAGGATCCCCTGGAAGTTTTCGAACAGGCAATGGAGAACATTATGCCTTTGCTGGAAGTAAAGGCCCGTCGAGTTGGCGGCGCTACGTACCAAGTCCCGATGGAAGTCCGCCCGGACCGCCGTCAGACCTTGGGTCTGCGTTGGCTGACCGTATATTCCCGCGCACGTTCCGAACGCACTATGAAAGAGCGTTTGGCCAACGAAATCCTCGATGCCCTGCAGGGTAACGGCGGTGCGGCTAAGAAACGTGAAGATACGCACAAAATGGCAGAGGCCAACAAGGCGTTTGCTCACTACAGATGGTAATGGCGTAGGAGGGAAAATTAAATGGCTAGACAAGTTTCTCTTGAAAAAACCAGAAATATCGGTATCATGGCTCACATTGACGCCGGTAAGACCACCACTACCGAACGTATTTTGTTCTACACCGGTGTTAACTACAAGCTTGGTGAGACCCATGACGGCGGTGCCACCATGGACTGGATGGCGCAGGAACAGGAACGTGGTATTACTATCACTTCCGCTGCTACCACTTGTTTCTGGAAAGAGCATCGTATCAACATCATCGACACCCCCGGTCACGTGGACTTTACCGTAGAAGTACAGCGCTCCTTGCGCGTGCTTGACGGTTCTGTTACCGTTTTCTGTGCTAAGGGTGGCGTTGAACCGCAGTCTGAGACTGTGTGGCGTCAGGCGGATGAATATAAAGTTCCGCGTATGGCGTATGTTAACAAGATGGACATCATGGGTGCTGATTTCTACAACGTTATCAGCATGATGAAAGACCGTCTGAAATGTAATGCTGTGCCGATTCAGCTGCCCATTGGTTCCGAGGATACCTTCAAAGGCATCATCGACCTGGTTGAAATGAAGGCGTATGTCTACTATGACAACCTGGGTAAAGATATCCGCGAAGAAGAAATTCCCGAGGATATGAAAGAATTGGCAGAAAAATACCGTGAAGAGCTCGTTGAGCATGTTGCCGAGCAGGACGATGCTTTGATGGAAAAATACTTCGCAGGCGAAGAATTGACCATTGAAGAGATCAAGGATTGCATCCGTAAATCCACCTTGGCAAACACCATGGTACCTGTTTGCTGCGGTACTTCTTACCGTAACAAAGGCGTGCAGAAGCTGCTTGACGCAATCGTCGACTATATGCCCGCACCTACCGACGTTCCCGCTATCAAGGGTATTAACCCCGATACCGAGGAAGAAGAAGTGCGTCATTCCTCCGACGAAGAGCCGTTTGCAGCGCTCGCTTTCAAAATTGCTACCGACCCCTTTGTGGGTAAACTCTGCTTCTGCCGTGTATACTCCGGTACCTGCGAAGCCGGTACTACCGTATACAACGCAAGCAAAGATTCCAATGAACGTCTCGGCCGTATTCTGCAGATGCACTCTAACGAGAGAAAAGACATCGACAAGATTTACGCCGGTGACATCGTTGCCGTTGTTGGCGTGAAAAACACCACCACCGGTGATACTCTCTGCGACGAGAAGCATCCGGTTATCCTCGAATCCATGAAATTCCCGGAACCGGTTATCCGTGTTGCTATCGAGCCGAAAACCAAAGCCGGTCAGGAGAAGATGGGTATCGCTCTCGCCAAATTGGCTGAAGAAGATCCGACCTTCCGCACCTACACCGACGAGGAAACCGGCCAGACCATCATCGCCGGTATGGGCGAGCTGCACCTTGAAATTATCGTTGACCGTTTGCTCCGCGAATTCAAAGTGGAAGCGAATGTCGGCGCACCGCAGGTTGCGTACAAAGAAACTGTTCGCAAAATGGCAGACGTTGACTGCAAATATGCACGTCAGTCCGGTGGTAAAGGTCAGTATGGTCACGTTAAGATCAAACTTGAGCCCAACGAGTCCGGTAAGGGTTATGAATTTATTAACTCTATCGTCGGCGGTTCCATTCCGAAGGAATACATTCCTGCGGTTGACGCCGGTATCCAGGGCGCTATGCTGTCCGGTGTTCTCGCCGGCTACAACGTTGTGGACGTAAAGGTTAACCTGTATGACGGTTCTTATCACGAGGTTGACTCTTCCGAAATGGCATTTAAGATCGCCGGTTCTATGGCGTTCAAAGAGGCAATGCGGAAAGCCGATCCGGTTTTGATGGAACCGATTATGAAGGTTGTCGTTATCGCCCCCGACGAGTATATGGGTTATGTAATTGGCGACATCAGCTCCCGCCGCGGCCAGATGCAGGGTTCTGAGAACCTCAACGGTGCCGTGCAGGTGCGTGCTTTCGTTCCGCTGTCCGAAATGTTCGGTTATGCAACCGACCTGCGTTCGGGCACCCAGGGCCGTGGCCAGTACGTGATGGAACCCAGCCATTACTCCGAAGTTCCGAAGAGTGTGGCGGAAGAAATCATCGCAAAACGCTCCAAGAAGGAAGATTAATCGCTTTTTGGACGATATTTTGCCCGTTTTCAATATTTTTGTCGGGAAAAAAGCAGGTTTTCTGTGTAAAACACTTGCAATTCCCGATGATACTTGGTAAAATGGGCGTAGACATTTGTCAAAGTTTTTTTGATACAAAAGGGAGGAAATACCAATGGCAAAGGAAAAATTTGAAAGATCCAAACCGCACGTAAACATCGGTACCATCGGTCACGTTGACCATGGTAAAACCACCTTGACTGCTGCTATCACCAAAGTGTTGGCTATGAAAGGTAACGCTGACTTTACCGATTATGCTAACATCGACAAAGCGCCCGAAGAACGCGCTCGTGGTATCACAATCAACACTTCTCACGTTGAATAACAGACCGACGCTCGTCACTATGCGCACGTTGACTGCCCCGGCCACGCTGACTATGTTAAAAACATGATCACCGGTGCTGCACAGATGGACGGTGCTATCCTCGTATGTTCCGCGGCTGACGGCCCGATGCCCCAGACCCGTGAACACATCCTTCTTTCCCGTCAGGTTGGCGTTCCGAACATCGTTGTGTTCATGAACAAAGTTGACCAGGTTGACGACGAAGAATTGCTCGAACTCGTAGAAATGGAAATTCGTGACCTTCTCTCCGAGTATGACTTCCCGGGCGACGACATTCCGATCGTAAAAGGTTCCGCTTTGGTAGCTCTGGAATGCACCTCCACCGACGTGAACGCTCCCGAATATGCTCCCATCCTCGAACTCATGGACGCTGTTGATAGCTATATCCCCAGCCCCGAGCGCGACGATGCGAAGCCCTTCTTGATGCCTGTTGAAGACGTATTCACCATCACCGGCCGTGGTACTGTTGCTACCGGTCGTGTAGAACGTGGTCGTTTGAACATGTCCGAAGAAATCGAAATCGTTGGTTTGAAAGAAGAAACCATGAAGACCGTTGTTACCGGTATCGAAATGTTCCGCAAACTCCTCGACTTCGCTGAAGCCGGCGATAACGTAGGTGTTCTGCTCCGTGGCGTACAGCGTACCGAGATCGAACGCGGCCAGGTTCTCTGCAAACCCGGTTCCATCAACCCGCACACCAAATTCCATGGTCAGGTTTACGTTCTGTCCAAGGACGAAGGCGGCCGTCATACCCCGTTCTTCGACAACTATCGTCCGCAGTTCTATTTCCGTACCACCGACGTTACCGGCGTTATCAAACTGCCCGAAGGTACTGAAATGTGCATGCCCGGCGACAACGTTGAAATGGACGTTGAACTGATCACCCCCATCGCTATCGAAGAAGGTCTCCGCTTCGCTATCCGTGAAGGCGGCCGTACCGTCGGTTCCGGTGTTGTTAGCAAAATCAACGAATAATTCGTTTGTTAGCTGACTAATCAGTAACTACAAAACACCCCATCGAAAGATGGGGTGTTTTTCTGTTGGTAGGGGCGATTCACGAATCGCCCGCCCACAATGACACCCAAACGGCACAAAAACGGAACGGATAAATCCGTTCCCTACACAATAAATGTTATCGTAGGGCGGGTGGCTTGCTCCCGCCGTAAATGACACCGAACGGGACGATGTAGTCATCGTCCCCTACAAGCATATAAAAAATGACATCGTAGGGGCGATTCGTGAATCACCCGCCCACAATGACACCGAAACGGCAGGACCAAGGCCCTGCCCTACGTAGATGAATCAAATATTATCGTAGGGGCAGGCGTCTCGACTGCCCGTAAACGAACACGCAACAAATGATATCGTCTCATTGACAAAAACTGCAAATGCGCGTACAATATTTTGTAAAGAAGCACCTTTTTTAGGGGGATACACAATGAAAAAATTATTATCTGTAACGCTGTGTTTGCTGATGCTTGTGTCATTTGTTCCGACGGGTGTTTTCAGCATTACCGCCAGTGCGGCGACAAGCGGCACGACGGGCGACTGTACATGGACGCTGAATGGTACGGTGCTGACCATTTCCGGCAACGGCGCGATGGAGAATTATTATTATCATGATTTTAAGGTTCCGTGGGGTAAAAATATCGCTAAAGTGATTATTGAGAACGGTGTCACAAGTATAGGACAGGATGCATTTTACAATTGCGCTGCGCTCACATCCGTGACTATCCCTGACAGCGTCATCTCCATTGGTAGTTGTGCGTTTCGATATTGCTCTACACTTTTGTTGATAGAAATCCCAGATAGCGTGACAGTCATCGGCGCGTATGCGTTCGATGGTTGCAGGACACTCACCGATATCATAGTAGATACGAATAATACGATTTGTTGTGATGTTGACGGTGTATTATTTAATAAAGATAAAACGGCAATCCTTCGTTACCCTGCCGGGAAAACAGCAACGACGTATAGTATCCCCGATGGCGTAACAACTATCGGTGAAAGTGCGTTTTCCGGTTGCGATGCGCTCGAAACGGTGACCGTTCCCAGTGGTGTGAAAACCATCGGTGCGCTTGCGTTTGTTAATTGTATTGCACTCAAAACAATTACTATCCCCGATAGTGTGACTGCCATCGGCCAAGATGCGTTTTACGAAACGGTATACTATAACGATGTAAACAACTGGAAAAACGGTGCGTTGTATATCGACAATCATTTGATTAAGTTAGAAGATACATTTTCGGGTGCATATACCGTTCGAGCGGGGACAAAAACGATTACAAGTGCGGCTTTTTCTTTTTGCACTGCACTTAAAACAATTGTCATTCCCGATAGTGTGACTACCATCGGTGAAGAAGCGTTTTACGGTTGCACCGCGCTTAAAAATGTATGGTATACAGACGCCGACCGCAGTGGTATTTTTATCAAAGACGGTAATAATGAACTGATAAACGCCACTTGGCACTACAACACCTGCAAGAATGAACACGTCTATGTGTCCGCGTGTGACGCGTATTGTGAATTGTGCGAGTGGGTGAGAATGGGTGTGGGTGAGCATACGTACGACAACGACTGCGATGCGGTTTGTGTATGTGGCTATGTGCGTGTCGTAAATCCGCACGAATACACAACTTCGAAGTTTAATGAAACGGGTCATTGGAGCGAATGTGCCTGCGGTGAGAAGGACGCAGTATTCTCGCACGCGTATGACAACGATTGCGATATCACTTGCGCTTGTGGCTATGCGCGTGTCGTAGATCCGCACGAATATACAACTTCGAAATATGATGAAACAAATCATTGGAAGGAATGTGCTTGCGGTGAGAAAGATACCGTGTTACCGCATGTGTATGATAGTTGGTGGAGCCCGTGTAACATCTGCGGTTATATCCGCACCGATCTTAACAAAACGGGAGACTGTTATTGGAAAACAGACGGTACGATTCTCACAATCGGTGGCAACGGCGCGATGGCGGATTATGACTATTGGCATGACAATTTAACTCCATGGGGAATAGGGATTACTGCAGTGATTATCGAAGATGGCGTGACTTCCATCGGCAAAGATGCGTTTTACAATTGTCGTGCACTCGTTTCGGTCGCTATTGGCAACAGCGTGACCACCATCGGTGACAGCGCGTTTGAATATACCGCACTCACGTCAGTAGAGATCCCTGACAGCGTGACCACCATCGGCAATTCTGTATTTTACTATTGCTTTGCATTGGAAACAGTGATTATCCCCGATAGTGTAACCGCCATCGGTGCAGGAGCATTTGCCTATACTGCGTACGATAGTAATACAAGCAACTGGGAAAATGATGTATTGTATGTCGGCAACCATTTAATCACGGCAAAAGATACGGTTTCGAGTGCATACATTGTTCGGGCGGGCACCAAAACTATTGCGGGGCATGCATTTTACTATTGCTCCGCGCTTAAATCGGTGACTATTCCTGATAGCGTGGCTACCGTTGGCGATGAAGCGTTTTACGAATGTACTGCTCTCAAAGATGTATGGTATACAGGTACTAACCGCAGCAGCATTTCGATTGGAGATGGCAACGTAGATCTTATCACCGCCACCTGGCACTATAACGTCCCGACAAACGGTTGGTATAAAGCGGACGGCGAATGGTATCGTTTCGAAAACGGCGCTATGGTAAATAATGCCTGGAGAAAAGACTCTGTCGGTTGGGTATACTTAGGCGCTGACGGTGCGATGTTGACCAATTCTTGGTGTAAAGACTCCAAAGGTTGGTGCTATGTTGGTGCCAACGGCTATGCGGTCACCAACTGCTGGAAGAAAGACTCTGTGGGTTGGATTTATCTTGATAAAAACGGCTCTATGACCAAATCCGCATGGGTAAAAGACGGCGGTAAATGGTATTATTTGGATGCCAATGGCTATATGGCAGCCAACACGTGGAGAAAGGACTCGGTGGGTTGGGTATATCTCGGCTCTAACGGTGCAATGCTGACCAATTCTTGGTGTAAAGACTCCAAAGGGTGGTGTTACGTAGGCGCTGACGGCTACGCGGTAACCAATTGCTGGAAGAAAGACTCTGTAGGTTGGATTTATCTTGACGCCAACGGCTCTATGACCAAATCTGCATGGGTACAAGACGGCGGCAAGTGGTACTATCTTGATGCCAACGGCTATATGGTAGCGAACAAAACACTCACCATCGGCGGCAAAAAATACACCTTCAACGCTTCCGGCGTTTGGGTAGGTTAAATGACAAAAAACGGTGTGCCGAATATTCGACACACCGTGTTTTTGTTGTTTTTGGTGTTGGTGTAGGGCGGGTATTCCCCTAACAGGGGAATACCCGCCCTACATACACAATTCGAATGACATCGTAGGGGCGATTCACGAATCGCCCGCCGCAACAGCACCAAATCGTCCCGAAATGCTACAATGCGGTGTGGATAAATCCGCACCCAACAAAGAAGTGTGTGAAAATATCAGGGTGTAGGGAATGGATTTATCCATTCCGCAAACGGCACCAAACGGGCGACCAATATTTCAGGTGCGACTTAAGCGTTAGCGGGCGTCGACGGAGTACGCAAGGCGTACTCCAATTTATCCATTCCGCAAACGAAAAAACGGCAGGAGTAAGCCTTTCCAAGGCAGGCACCCCTTTGTCCTTCGGACATTTCCCCTGTTAGGGGAATACCTGCCCTACATTGTTAATATGGACGTCAGCGCATCCCCAACCGTACCCACTTTACGGGAATTTTTTGTATAAAAGGCGTTTTGGTTACATACAATGCCGTGAGGTGAACTGTATGAGGATAAAATGGAAACAACTGATTATTGCGGTGCTCATACCGCTTGTGGTTGGCGGTGTTTCGGCGCTGCTGACAAGAAATGCTATGATGACCTTTGATACGTTGCAAAAGCCGCCGTTGTCACCGCCTGCGTGGGTATTTCCCGTGGTGTGGACCATTCTGTATACACTTATGGGTATTGCGTCCTATTTGGTGTACGTAACACCTGCTTCGCGCATTGACAAAGACGGTGCTTTGACGGTGTATGGGCTGCAATTGGCAGTTAACTTTTTGTGGTCGATTATCTTTTTCAATTTGGAAATGTACCGCTTTGCTTTTGTATGGTTAATGTTGCTGTTGTTGTTGGTTATCATTACGGCAGTGCGTTTCTATCGCATTAACAAAGCAGCAGGATGGCTATTTATACCGTATATCGTGTGGCTATTGATTGCTGCGTACTTAAATTTTCAAATTATTGTGTTAAACCCTTGACAAAGTTGTCGCAATGTGTTACTATACGTCGGTAAAACAGCATAAGTAACGCCACTTGCAGGAAAGTGACAGTTTCTGTCCGCCGAAGGAATAACGCTCTCAGGTGTCCGAAAGGATGAGGACTGTAAGTTGGTAGAACTTTGGAGAAGCTCGTTTTTCACGAGTGCCGAAGGTGCAAGGCGGGGAATCCCGTTAATCTCTCAGGCAAAAGGACAAAGTTTTCACCCCTTTTTTATTGGTAGGGGTATCTTTGTATTGTCTGTCAGGTCGCTTTGTATCGCGGCCTGACTTTTTTATTTTTGAGGGGGATGTAAAATATCATGGAAAACTTTATGCAACAAGTCACCGATGTGAACGGCGCTGTGAACGGTGTCGTGTGGGGACCTTTCGGTCTTTTCTTACTCATCGGTACGGGCATCCTGATGACCTGTGTTACAAAGTGTTTTCAGGTTTCCCATTTGAAGCTTTGGTGGAAAAAGACGGTTGGCAGTCTGTTCACCAAAAAGGTTATGAGCCACGTGAAGGAAAAAGGTACCATTTCGCCGTTCCAGGCACTGTGTACCGCTCTTGCCGCTACCGTTGGTACCGGTAACATCGCAGGTGTTGCCGCCGCTATCGCTATTGGTGGTGCGGGTGCGGTGTTCTGGATGTGGGTTGCCGCGTTCTTCGGTATGTTAACCAACTTTTCCGAAAACGTACTCGGTATCTTCTATCGCCGCAAAAACAGCGAAAACGAATGGTCCGGCGGTGCGATGTACTACTTAAGAGATGGCCTGGGTGCAAAAAAAGGGTGCAAGTGGGTCGGCAAAGTCTTGGCGGTGTTGTTCTGCTGCTTTACCTTGCTCGCTTCCTTCGGCATCGGCAGTATGGGTCAGGTAAATAAGATTGTCGCTAACGTAGCGGCTGCTTTTGATATCTCTGCGTTGTCTTCTATCAACGTTGTTGGTGACGTAAACCTGTACAGCTTGGTACTTGGTGTTATCATTATGGCGTTGGTTGCAGTTATCACCATCGGCGGTGTAAAACGCATTGCTAACGTTGCAGAAAAAATCGTTCCGTTTATGGTTGTTTTGTTTGTGCTCGGTAGCTTGGTAATCATCGGTGTGAACTATCAGGCAATCATCCCGGCGTTCAAAGCCATTTTTGTGAATGCTTTCAGCCCTGAGGCCTTTGTTGGCGGCGGTATCGGCGGCGTTATCGTAGCTATGACCAACGGCTTCAAACGCGGCGTATTCTCCAACGAAGCAGGCCTTGGTTCTTCGGTTATGGTTCACTCCAACGCTAACGTAAAAGAGCCGGTACAGCAGGGTATGTGGGGTATCTTTGAGGTGTTTGCTGATACGATGGTTGTTTGCACTATGACCGCTTTGGTTGTATTGACTTCCGGCGGTTTGAACGGCGGCGTATTCAATGCTTCGACCGGTGAAATCGCTGCGGGTTATACCGATGCGACTTTGGTTGGCGGCGCATTTAACACCATTCTCCCATGGGGCGGCTTGGGTGCTAAATTCATTGCTGTTGCGATGTTCTTATTTGCATTTACCACCGTTCTCGGCTGGTCGCATTACGGCTCTAAAGCTTGGGAATATCTCTTTGGTGCAAAAACCACCATCATCTTCAAAATCATTCACGTAATCACCGTTATCTTCGGTGCGGTCTTGACATCTTCTCTCGCTTGGGATATTTCGGACACCTTCAACGGTTTGATGATGATCCCCAACTTGATTGGTGTGGTTGTGCTGTTCCCGTTGGTAATGAAGATTACCAAAAACTACGTAGACCGTCATTTGCGCGGCAAGGATGTATCTCCGTTGCTGTCTTATGACCCCGAAACGCAGGCAATGATGGAAACCCATCCGGATGACTAATATGTTTTGGGTTTTAAAAGACAGTCTTGTCTTTATAAAAACACTCGCCTAAAGAGAAAAAGGGCATCGATATATCCGATGCCCTTTTTCTGATGTTTTTTCGGCAAATCTCTTGACAAACGCATAGTGTTTTGTTAAAATGGCTTGGTGATAACGGGGTGTGGCACAGTTTGGTAGTGCGCTTGGTTCGGGACCAAGAGGCCGTGGGTTCAAGTCCCGCCACTCCGACCATCAAAAAAGAGACACAGGTCAACGACCTGTGTCTCTTTTTTGATATTTGGACTAACTGATTACGCAGAGCCCTGCGATGTTTCGCACTTTGTGCGAAACTCGACGGAGTTGCGTGCAGACACTACCGCATTACACACGTGATAGCGCAACTCCAGTTCAAGTCCCGCCACTCCGACCAATAACAAAAGGGCACCCAAGGGGTGTCCTTTTGTTATTCGTAGAAATGGATGACGCAGGGCCTTTGCATTAATTTTTTGTCACATATTGCATTCTTTACAAGTATATGATGGAATATTTATATGGTGTTTGCTCACTAACGATTTTTTAGAGAGGATGTACATAAATGTATACGTGTTTTATTATCTGTCCCTTTGGCGAATCCGGAACAGAAACCCGTACAAATGCCGATGACCTGCGTGACCTGATTATCCGCCCCGCTTTGGAGCCGTTTGGCTTCCGTGTGGAACGCGGTGACGATCACGTTGATCAGAGTGAAATTGACAGTGCTGTCATTCGTGCTGTTCAGGAAGCGGATTTGTGTGTCGTGGATATCAGTCAATTAAATGCCAACGTGTTTTATGAATTGGGCCGTCGTGACGAAACGGGTAAACCGGTGGTTTTGATCCGATCTGTCAACAGCGAGAAAGCACCTATGGATATTGCGGCCCGCAGATATGTGGAATATGATTTAGATTCCCGCAGAGGTATTATTGATGCGTGCAACTCGCTGAAAGACTTTGTTGAACCGTTTGTAAAACAAGGGTTTGAGGCAAGCGGCAGCGGTGCATCTTTGGGTGAGATTGCCGAGATTCTGAAGCGTGTGGAAAGAAAAGTCGACCGTATTAAAGTGGGCGGCGGTAGTGCTGTGGGCGGTTCTGCGGACATTCCGATGGACGGAGATGTGGATCCGGTAGACCTTCTGAATCTCTCTATGAGACAGAAAAATATTCCCATGGCAGAAAAAGCAATGAGTATGCTGCAATATCGTATGCAGCGCATCAAATGGCTTGACCAGGTTGTAGAACAGGTTGCGGTTATCGGTTCTGTACCGGCAGGTAATATCTTGATTGAAAATGCTATGGATTTCGTGGATGATACCGCAACCACCTTCCATCAGAAGGTTGAATACCTGGCTTGCTTGGTAGGCAACCTGATGAAAACGGATCGTGAAGCAGAAAACTGTGCACTTGTTGAGCAGATGTACGAGTCTATCAAAGCTGTCTCCGATAATCAGGAGGAGGATGACCGCATCACTCTGACCAATCAGATGAACAGATTATATTACGGTATTTTTGCCACTACCAGGGAACCCATTTGGCTGGATAAAGCAATCCAGGTATTGGAAGCCGCTTTGGAAATCGGCGAAAGAGATTTCCTGTACTTCAACCTGTCCATTTGCGAAAATGCCAGAAACAACCCCGGCGACGCACAGCTCGCCCTCGAGCACGCACTTCGTTGTATTGAACTGGACGGCGATCAACCCGATGACGCCCATCTGGAACACGCCTGCAAGCTGCTGCACGAATTTGAGGATCCCCGCTTAATCGACTTCCTGGATGCTCTGGCAGAAGTAAACCCCATCAAAGCAAAGCTTCTCCGCTCCAAGTGGAACATGTAATTTTTATTCCCCTTTATATGCAAAAGCCCGATTCTTTCAAAAAGAATCGGGCTTTTTTGACACACAACATTGACAAACACAATACTTCGTGATACGATGTATTATGTGAGAGGAGGTATTGTATGGATGTTCAGTTGAAGCGAGGTCTTTTAGACGTTTGTGTGTTAGCGGCGATTAAAACACAAGATTCCTACGGATATAAAATCATTAAGGATATGAAGCCGTATATGGAGCTGTCGGAATCCACTTTATATACCATTCTGAAACGACTGGAAACTACCCAAATGCTTACGGTGTATACGGTGGAGCACGGCGGCAGATTGCGGAAATATTATCGCATTACCGAAGCCGGCAGGCAGCGTATAGGGGCGTTTCGGGAAGAATGGAAGGAAATGCTGTGTATATATCAATTTGTAACGCGAGGGGATGAGAAGGATGACTAAACTGCAATTTCTGTTGGATTTACATAACAGACTGTCGGGGTTACCGCAGGATGAGGTTGAGGAACGCCTCAATTTTTACAGTGAAATGATAGAGGACCGTATGGAAGAAGGTCTTTTGGAAGAGCAGGCGGTCGCAGCGATCGGGTCGGTGGATGACATTGCGGAACAGATTATTGCCGAAACACCGTTTTCCAGAATTGCCAAAGAAAAAATCAAACGCAAGCGGCGATTAAAAACATGGGAAATCGTGTTATTGGCGATAGGATCGCCGATATGGGTATCTCTGCTGCTTGCCGCAGCAGCGGTTGTTTTTTCATTGTATATCGTGCTTTGGTCGGTGATTGTGTCTTTATGGGCTGTGTTTGTGGCTTTTGTGGGCAGTGCTTTTGGCACCGTAGTCGGCGGAACAATCCTTGCCATCACGCAAAACGTCTGTAGCGGTCTTGCTCTTGTTGCCGCAGGGCTTGTATGTGCCGGTTTTGCTATTTTCCTGCTGTTTGCTTGCAAGGTGGCGGTAAAAGCTGCTGTTTTGCTCACGAAAAAGACTGTTTTTATACTGAAAGATATATGCATCGGAAAGGAGAGGGCGTGATGAAACGACAAACGAAGATATGGCTTATTCTCGCCGCTTCCTTTTTGGCGGTTGGTTGTATTATGTTTGGGTGTGTCATGTCGGCACTGCAATGGGATTTCAGACAGTTGTCGACAACACAGTTTGAAACAAATGTCTACAGTGTTACAGAGCCGTACACCAACGTGTCGATTGTGGGGGATACCGCTGACATTGTGTTCCTGCCGAGTGACGACAATACCACCAAGGTGGTGTGTTATGAAGAGCAAGGTTTACGACATACCGTATCTGTGCAGGACGATAGGTTGGTTGTGCAGTTTGTCAACACCGAGAAATGGTATGAACATATCGGTATCAACTTTGAAAGCCCGAAAATCACGGTGTATATGCCAAAAGGCGCTTATGGTGCACTGACGATTAAAACCGATACGGGTGATGTGACAATACCCAAGGCATTTACCTTTGAAAGCATGGACATACAAGGTAGTACGGGTGATGTCACCAATGAAGCATCCGTTTCCCATAACATCAAAGTTTGGGTTAGTACGGGAGCTATCCGTATGGAAAAAGTGACGGCAGAGGCCTTGGACCTTGCCGTTTCTACCGGCAAGGTGACCACCACCGATGTTACTTGTACCGGTGATGTTGCGGTAAGCGTCAGCACGGGCAAGACCGTGTTAACCAATGTGAGTTGTGCGAGCTTTCTGTCGAGCGGGAATACGGGTGATATATCCTTGTATAATGTAATTGCCGCAAATAAGCTTTCTATCGCAAGAACCACCGGTGACGTGACCTTTGAGCGATGCGATGCCGCAGAGCTTGTGGTAACAACCGACACGGGGGACGTGAGGGGAAGCTTGCTGACCGATAAGGTGTTTATGGCTCATAGTGATACCGGTCGTGTGACCGTTCCTGAAACTACAAGTGGTGGCAGATGTAAAATCACCACCGACACGGGAAGCATTGACATACATCTGACAGAATAACTGGACTTTCGACAGGGTGTGTGGTATACTGTAGAAAATGTTTTTGAGGGTGACACAATGACCAAATTGCTGTTAGTGCGGCACGGAGAAAGCGAAGCAAATCTGAAAGACGTGTTTGCAGGATATTATGATATTGACCTTACTGCACGTGGCAGGGAGCAGGCGGCGTGTACTGCGGCTTTTTTGAAAGAGCAGTATACGGTAGATGCGATTTACAGCAGTGACCTCCGCCGTGCGTATCAGACGGCAAAGCCGATTGCGGATATATTTGGGTTGCCCATTATCCCTAAAAAAGAAATGCGGGAAATCTTTGCGGGAGACTGGGAGGGTGTTTCCTTCGCCAGCTTGAAAAACACCCACGCAGAAGCATTTCATATCTGGATCACCGATTTGGGCAATGCTACCTGCCCGAACGGCGAATCGACAGTACAAATGGCAGAACGGATTTTGCATGCGGTAACCTGCATTGCAAAGGAAAATGACGGAAAGACGGTGGTGATTACCACCCATGCTACGCCAATACGTGCTTTGCAATGTCTCTTTTCGGGCAAGCCCTTGTGTGCTATGCAGCAGGTGTCGTGGGTCAGCAATGCTTCGGTCACCGAGGTGGATTATGAAAACGGTGTATTTACCCTGGTAAACACAGGACAAGACGCACATTTGGCAGAGCTGCGTACCACTTTGCCGAACGACGTATAACAAAAAAGCACTCCATTCGGAGTGCTTTTTTCATTCCTCATCTTGTTTTTGTGCCGCTTTGGCAGTTTCAGAAAGACGACCGTACAAAGCAGTGTTTTCGTATACGATGCCTGCCAGCCAATCGTTGACACAACCGACACCGATACGCCATTGCCAGTTGCCGCCGAGGGTCGAGGGCGTATTGATACGGCCCTCGCTGCCCAGTCCTAAAATATCGGGCATCATCAAAATGCAGATGTCCGCCACCGACATCATAGCTGTGCGCATCATCGCCCAGTTAAAGCCCTCGTTATCGTCTACGTGCATATACTGCCGTGCCATTTTAACATCAGATTTCCCTGCCGTTTTTGTCCAGCCGAGGATGGTATTGTTATCGTGGGTGCCGGTGTACACCACGCAATGTCCCGTGAAATTATGGGGAAGATAGCCGCTTTCGTTTTCCGCATCAAAGGCAAATTGGAACACCTTCATACCGGGAAAACCGCTCTTTTTGAGCAGTCGTTTGACGGCAGGGGTAAGAAAACCGAGGTCCTCTGCAATAATGGGAAGGTTGTCGCCGAGCTCTGCTTTCAGTGCGTCGAACAGCTTCATGCCGGGTCCTTTTATCCATTTGCCCTTGCGTGCGGTGGTTTGACCATAGGGAATGGAGAAGAAGGACTCAAAGCCACGGAAGTGGTCGATACGCACCATGTCGTACGTTTCGAGGGCGTGTGCCACACGCCGTTTCCACCAGGCGTAGTTATCTGCTGCCATGGCCTTCCAATCGTATAAGGGGTTACCCCATAGCTGCCCGTCTTTGGAAAATGCATCCGGAGGCACGCCTGCAACCGCTGTCGGCTTTTGGTCGGTATCCAACAAAAATTGCGTAGGATTGGACCACACATCAGCACTGTCGTATGCCACGTAAATCGGGATATCACCGATGATTTTGATGCCGTTTTGATTGGCATACGCCTTCAGGTTGTGCCATTGCTCGTAAAACTTGAATTGTACGAATTGATAAAAGCGGATAGTGTCTTTGTATTGTTCCCTGGCGGCTTGGATGGCTTCTGCTTCGCCCGTGCGTAACGGTGCGTACCAGTTTTCCCAGCTGTGATCGTCGTGTGCGTGCTTGAGTGCCATAAACAGTGTATAGCTGTCGAGCCAACCGCTGTTTTTCTCACAAAAAGCCGCAAAATCCGCATTTTCCTTGAATCGTGAAAACGCAATTTTTAATAACGGTATGCGGTTTTTATATAGCTTTTCATAATCGATCTCATCCGCATTGTTGCCAAAATCAAAGCTGTCCGCTTCCTCTTTGGTGAGCAGGGCTTCTTCAATCAGCAGGCCCGGGTCGATAAAGTAAGGGTTGCCGGCATAAGCGGAGAAGGATTGGTAAGGAGAGTCACCGTAATTGGTCGGATTCAAAGGCAGAATCTGCCAGTAGGTTTGTCCCGCTTTACACAGAAAATCCACAAATTGGAATGCCTCTTTCCCGAAGGTGCCGATGCCGTAAGGGGAAGAGAGGGAAAATATCGGCATTAAGATACCACAAGTTCTCATACAGTCGTTCCTTTTGTCAGAATTAAAATTAGTATATAACAAAAATAAGCATTTATTCTACGGGGATGGGTGTCAGCACCCCTTCACGTAACAGACGCATATAGGTTGCAATATCCGTAATCGGTTCATCGGAAAATACACCTGTGCGTGCTACATCTTCGGGACGGTGTGTATCCGAACCCGCAGTGATTGGCAGATGATAGATTTCAGCGATCAGCATTGCCGCTTGTGTATGCAGCGGATTATAATGCCGTGGGTGGGCATTGAGCACCTCTAATCCGTCAACGTTGTGCGGATCGGGTGTGCACCGTGCACCACGGAACGGATGTGCCTGCACCAACATAAGGCCGTGTTCATTTAACAGCTTGTGCAGGTCGGGCAACGCAATATCAGCAAGCTCCGGATGTGCCAGGAAGAAGTCGGGCCCTGCACCGACGGCTAAATAGTGGTTGGGGTTGCCCGGGAAGCCAAACTCCGGAGAAGGCAGGATATGCATATTGTAAGACGGTGCTGCCTCCAATGCGGCATAATACCCCATGAAAAAACAGCGGACAGTATCCTCCCAGGTCGGCTGTTGTAATCGTTCGACCACGTCGACGCCAAAATGGTCAGCAATCATCATGGTGGTGTACCCTGCCTCTGCGTGCAAGCGCACAAGCTCCGCCGCAGGGATCTTGCCGCAAGGGCTGCCCTCGTCGGTATGTAAATGCGGTTCGGTTTTGTACATGGATGTATGCACCTCTTTGTGTGTAAACTTAATATGCTTTACGGGAGAATATTGCCTGCCGCTTTGTAGATTTCATACCATTCTTCGCGTGAAAGGGTGATATCTGCCGCTTTTAAGCTATCTTGCAGGCGGGTAAGGTTGGTGGTGCCTGTGATCGGCTGCATCTTGGCAGGGTGCCGCAGCAGCCACGCAATAGCCATAGTGGTTTTACTGACATGGTGTGTGTCGGCGATACGCTGCAGAACGATATTCAGTGTTGGAAACTTGTCGTTGTCCACAAAGCAGCCCTCAAAGAAACCGAACTGCATAGGAGACCATGGCTGTATAGTGATATCATGCAGGCGGCAGAAATCCAACACACTGCCATCACGGTTGACGGCGGCATCGTTGTACATATTGACATTGATGCCCGCATCGATCATAGGGGTGTGCATAATGCTGAGCTGTAGCTGATTGGCACAAAGCGGCATATCCAGATGCTTTTGCAACAGCTGTATCTGATACGGATTTTGGTTGGAGACACCGAAATGCAGCACCTTACCTGTGGCTTTCAGGTGATCGAAGGCACGGGCGACCTCCTCGGGCTCTACCAGTGCGTCGGGGCGATGGAGCAATAACACGTCTACGTAGTCGGTGTTAAGGCGTCTGAGACTGCCTTCCACCGATTGCACGATGTGGTCGTAGGAAAAATCGAAGGATACGCCGGGTACAATGCCGCATTTTGTCTGAATAATCAGCCGGTCTCGTGGAATGCCGACAATAGCTTTGCCGAACGCTTCTTCGCTCGCACCTTTTCCGTAAATATCCGCATGGTCAAAGAAGTTGGCACCGTTCTCAAGAGCCGTATGTACAAAAGCAGATACCTGCTTGTCGGTCAATCGGTCAATACGCATACACCCGACCGCTATTGTAGGGACTTGCAGGCCACTTTTGCCGAAAGGAATTGTATACATACCCTTGCCTCCTTTACAATATGCATAGTATACCATAAAACAACCGCTCTGACAACCAAAAATCAATATTCGAAAAAGATTTACATTTTGTGTGTTGTCTGTTATACTGTATGTATCAAAACAAAAAAGGAGTTTATATGAAAAAGGTATTTTCGTTTTACACCAAAACACCGCTCATTTTACGCATTGCGGTAGGTTTGGCAATCGGTATTCTGTTGGGTCTGTTTGTGCCGCAGGCGGCGTTTGTTGCCGTTTTGGGCAATATTTTTGTCGGTGCACTGAAGGCGATTGCACCGATCCTGGTATTTGTGTTGGTTATTTCGTCCCTCGCGAGTGCCGGAAAAGGTATCGGCGGCAAATTTAAAACCGTTATTTTCCTGTATATGTTCAGCACCTTTTTGGCGGCGGTGGTTGCCGTTGTAGGCAGCTTTCTGTTTAAGGTAACCATTCCGTTGAGCGTAACGGTAGAGCAGACGGCACCCACGGGCTTGGGCGAGGTGTTTAACACATTGCTTACCAACATGGTAACCAACCCCGTCACAGCCATTATGAACGGCAACTACACCGGTATTCTCACCTGGGCTGTGGTTTTGGGCCTTGCTCTGCGTGCTGCGGGGGGCACCACCAAAGCGGTATTGAATGACCTTTCCGCAGGCGTTTCCAAAGCGGTGGCATGGGTGATTCAATTGGCACCGTTTGGCATTATGGGTCTTGTGTATTCATCGGTGGGTGAGTACGGTCTTGAAATCTTTACCGATTACGGCAAGGTGCTGTTGCTGTTGGTTGGCTGTATGCTTGCGGTTGCGTTGATTGTGGATCCGCTTGTGGTAGCGATCACCTTGAAGAAAAATCCCTATCCGCTGGTATTCAAATGCTTCAAGGAATCGGGTATAACGGCCTTTTTCACCAGAAGCTCCGCCGCAAATATCCCTGTCAATATGAAGCTGTGCGAGAAACTGGGTCTTAATAAGGAATATTATTCGGTGGCCATTCCGCTTGGTGCGACCATCAATATGGATGGTGCCGCTATTACCATTACGGTGCTGTCCCTGTCTGCCGCTTTTTCGCAGGGCATCAATGTCAACATTGTTCTGGCGATTTTGCTGAGCTTTGTGGCTACTTTGGGTGCTTGCGGTGCTTCGGGTGTTGCAGGCGGCTCGCTGCTGTTGATTCCGATGGCGTGTTCCTTGCTCGGCGTCGGCCAAGACGTCGCAATGCAGGTGGTGGCGGTGGGCTTCATCATCGGTGTTGTTCAGGATTCCCTCGAAACTGCGATCAACTCTTCCGGTGACGTCATCTTCTGTGCTACTGCAGAATACCGTGACCGTATGAAAAAAGGCGAAAGAATAGATTTGTAAAAAAGTGTAGCCACCCGTAAAAACGGGTGGCTGTCTTTTGGGAGAAACGTATGGATACTGCAAAAATCAAACGAGTACAATATGCCTGTTACAGCGCAAATACCACAATGGCGGTGGTGGGAAATCTGTCACCTGTCCTGTTTCTGACCTTCCGTTCGCTGTATGATATCTCGTTTTCTCTGTTGGGATTGTTGGTACTGACAAACTTTGTCACACAATTGAGTGTGGACCTTGTGTTTTCTTTCTTTTCCCATAAATTCAATATTGCGAAAACCGTCAAATGTATTCCTGTCATCTCGCTGGCAGGGTTTTTGCTGTATGCGTTGGTTCCCGTACTGTTGCCGCAATATGCATATATCGGTTTGCTGTGCGGTACGGTGGTTTTCTCTGCGGCTACAGGGTTTGCGGAGGTGCTGATAAGTCCCGTGATTGCCGCGTTGCCTGCTAAAGATCCCGAACGTGAGATGAGCAAATTGCATGCGGTGTACGCATGGGGGACAGTAGGGGTTATTGCGGTCAGCACGGTGTTTTTACTGTTGTTCGGCGGCGAAAACTGGTTCATACTGGCACTATTGTTTATGTTGGTACCGCTTGCATCGCTGCTGTTGTTTGCGGGTGCTCAAATTCCTGCGATGCAGACACCTGAACGGGTGTCGGGTGCTTTGCATTTACTGAAAAACAAAGGTGTTTGGTTATGTGTAGCGGCGATTTTTGCCGGCGGCGCCGCTGAATGTACTATGGCACAATGGTGCTCAGGATACTTGGAACAAGCACTTCGTATCCCGAAAATCTGGGGTGACCTTGGTGGCGTGGCGTTGTTTGCGGTGATGATGGGTCTTGGCAGAACGCTGTATGCCAAAAAGGGCAAGCACATCGAGCGGATATTATTGTTGGGTATGTGCGGTGCGACACTGTGTTATTTGGTGACAGCACTCACAACGATACCGCTGATTGGTTTGTTTGCGTGTGCCTTTACGGGTCTTTGCGCATCTATGCTGTGGCCGGGCAGCTTGGTGGTCGCATCCGATCGTTTTCCGCAGAGTGGCGTATTTATTTATGCGATTATGGCTGCGGGCGGTGATTTTGGTGCGGCGGTAGGTCCTCAACTGGTCGGTGTAGTGGCAGATACGGTGATAGCGTCCTCCGTTATGCAAAAGCTGGCTGTTACGTGTTCGCTTTCGCCCGAACAACTGGGCATGAAGCTCGGCCTTTTGTGCGGTATGCTGTTCCCGCTGTTGGGTATTTTTATCGTATGGCGGTTGCGAAAAATAAAATCATAAAAATCCCCAAAACGGGGATTTTTTTATTGTGTGTAACCAAAGGATTTTCACATGTTTATTTGTTAAATATTTGTCAAAAAATGGCGGTGTTTCAAGGCGGAATGCGGAAAGATTTACACTTGACATCGCTTTGTATATCGCTTAAAATTATAAAGATAGAGCGGTCGCATTTTGCGGCCGATTTCCTTAAAAAACAACCAAGAAAGGTGTATTACTATGGCTTCTTATCTTCGAGGCATACACACCCCTCACAGAAAACACACAAAAAGAAAACCGACGGTGCGTATGGATGCACCGCAGGTGGTAACCATTCCGATGGAAATGCACATCGGTAAGCCCGCTGTTCCCACTGTTAAGGTGGGCGATCTTGTAAAGGTCGGCACCAAAATCGGTGAGGCAGACGGCAAAATTTCCTCAAATGTGTATTCCAGTGTTTCGGGCAAGGTGACCAAGTTAGCGGATTATACGCTAGCCAGCGGAAAGATTACTACCGCTGTTGTCATTGAATCTGATGGTGAAATGGCGGTAGACGAGAGTATTGCACCCCCTGTTGTGAACAGCAGGGAGGATTTGATACAAGCATTGAAAGACAGCGGTATCGTCGGTCTTGGCGGTGCGGGTTTCCCGACCCACGTCAAATTGGATGTAGATCCCAAAAAGTTTGAATATCTGATTGTTAACGGTGCGGAATGTGAACCGTACGTTACCAGCGATACGGTTACCATGATGACCCGCTCGGACGATATGGCGTATGCGTTAGTGGTGCTGCATCGGTTTTTGGGTATCAAAAAAATTGTTGTCGCTATTGAAAATAACAATAAAAAAGCCGTGACCGTGATGCAAAATATGGCGGCGACCGAATGTGCAACCGAGATAAAGGTGTTGCCTTCGGTGTATCCGCAGGGCGGCGAAAAGGTGCTCGTATATCACACCACGGGTCGTAAGATTTCCGCTAACGGTCTGCCTATCGACGTTGGTTGTGTGGTAATTAACTGTACCACGCTGGCCTCTATCGGTGCATATTTGAAAACGGGTATGCCGCTCGTAGAAAAATGCGTGTCGGTAGACGGTGGTACGGTAACCAACCGTCAAAACGTCATTGCCCCGATCGGTACTTCGTTACAGGCACTGTTTGATTTTTGCGGCGGTCTTAAAGCCGAGCCGGCAAAAATCATTTACGGTGGCCCTATGATGGGTATTACGGTGCCGAACGCCAATGCTTCGGTGCTGAAAAACACCAATGCTGTGCTGGCGTTGACCGCAAAAGAGGCATGGCTGCCCAAAACCACTGCATGTATTCGTTGTGGCGGATGTGTGAATACCTGCCCCTTTGGTCTGGCGCCTATCAGCATTGCGGAAGCATACGGCAAAAAAGACGTGGAAGCGTTAAAAGCATTGTCGGTAGAAACCTGTATGGAATGCGGTTGCTGCAGCTTTGTATGTCCTGCAAATCGACCGTTGGTACAGATGAATAAGCTCGGAAAACAGCTTCTGAGAGAGGAACGTAAAAAGGAGGCGGAAAACGCATGAGTGCTTTAACGAAAGTAATGGTTTCCCCGCATATTCACAGCGGTCGCTCTACCGCGGGCATTATGCGTGACGTGTTACTCGCATTGTTGCCCGCTACCGTGGCAGGAACATTGATTTTCGGTCTGCGTGCCTTGCTGGTGGTGGCTGTTTGTGTTGTAAGCTGCGTTGTTTTTGAGGCACTTTTCAACATTATTGCAAAAAAAGAGTACCAGACGGTCGGCGATTTGTCAGCGGCGGTAACAGGTTTACTGCTCGCATTGAATCTCCCTGCGAATGTGCCTGTTTGGCAGTGCGTGGTGGGCTCCTTGTTTGCTATCATTGTTGTAAAATGCCTGTTTGGCGGTATCGGTCTTAACCTGGTAAACCCGGCGATAACCGCCCGTGTGTTTATGTTGGTGGCATTCGGTTCTTTGGCGACAGCGGCATTTCCTGTGGACACCGTCGCTGGTGCCACGCCGCTTGCGAGCGAAACGATGCCCGACCTGCTCACCTTGTTGCTTGGCAATTACGGCGGTGCTATTGGCGAGACCTGTACGGCAGCTTTGCTGCTCGGTGGATTATATCTGCTGGTGCGCCGTGTGATTACGTGGCAGGTGCCGGTCGTGTTTATGGCAACGGTATTTGTTTTCTCCTTCTTTATGGAGGGATTTGATGCGATTCGTGCGGTATCCCTGGTGATGTCGGGCGGCGTTTGTATCGGTGCAATCTTTATGGCGACCGACTATACCACCTCTCCGCCCACTGCATGGGGCAAGGTCATCTTTGGCCTTGGCTGCGGTTTACTTACCTGCCTGATCCGCTATTTCGGTGTGTATCCCGAAGGCGTATCCTTCGCCATTTTGTTTATGAATATTCTGACACCGTATATTGTCCGTTGGACCAGATATAAGGTGTTTGCGGGAGGTAGTCAAGCATGAAAACGAATCTGAAAAACCTCTCTGTTTTTGTTTCCATTTGTGTGGTAATCACCCTGCTTCTGGCGGTTACCAATGCAATCACCGCCCCCGTTATCGAAAAAAACCAGGCGGCTGCCGCCAACAAGGCACTGCTCGAGGTGATGCCTGCAGGCAAAGACTTCGAAACCGTTGACCTTGCCGGTTACACCGTGCCTGCAACCGTGGCAGAGGCGTATAAAGAAACCACGGGACAGGGCTATGTTGTGAAATTGATCACCGCAGGGTATGGTACCGATATGGTGATCATGTGCGGTGTGGATGCCAAAGGTGTTGTAACAGGTGCTGTGTGCTTGTCCTCCAACGAAACTCTCGGTGCGGAAAAAACCTATGGTGTCAACTTTGCCCAGAAGGATGCTGCGGGTGTAG
This sequence comes from Acutalibacteraceae bacterium, assembly GCA_045594105.1. Lineage (GTDB taxonomy): Bacteria > Bacillota > Clostridia > Oscillospirales > Acutalibacteraceae > URNF01. Next base: position 47,379 of record JAZNXY010000091.1, read on the forward strand.
AGGCGGTGGATACCATCGGCGGTGCCACCAAAACCACTGCGGCATATAAAGCGGCTGTGAAGGATGCCTTGAACACCGCTATCATTTTGGGCGGCGGCTCGGTGGATATCCGTACCGAAGAAGAGATTTTGGCGGATAACCTCGCTGCTGCGTTGCCTGCGGGCGAAGGCAAGTTCCAAAAGCTGTTCCTCGTGGAAGTGGTAGAGGGCTTTGATGCCGTGTATACCGCAGAAAACGGTGCCGGTTACGTGTTTGTTAAAGGTGAAGAGTTCATCGGTGTGGGTGCCGAGGGTACGGCGGATGCCGCTGTTGCGGATGCAGTAAAACGTATCAAAGCGACCACATATAAGGATATAGACCTTTCCAAATATCCCGATTTGCAGAAATACGTTGTTTCCGCCAAAAAGACCGCATCGGGCAACTTTGTTGTAGAAACGAAAGGTGCAGGTTACGGCATCAAAGGCGGCGACGACTATCATCCTGCGTCGGGCGAGTATATTGTGGTACGTGTAGCGATGACCGCCAAGGGCACTATTCTTGACTGCGTCACCGTATCTGAAGCCGAAACCGACGGCTTGGGCGATGCGTGTGCCGATGAGAGCTTTTACGGTCAGTTTGTCGGCAAGGACGAAACCAACTACACCGAAATCGATGCCATTGGTGGTGCAACCTTGACTACGAATGGGTATAAACAAGCAATTGAACGTGCCTTTACAGCAGTAAAAACATTGAGTGGAGGTGGTCGATAATGCAAAAGAAATCTGCTTTGTCCGTTTTAACAAACGGTATTCTGAAAGAGAACCCTGTTCTTGTGTTGGTGCTCGGCACCTGTCCTACTTTGGCGACCACCAAGACGGTTGATGGTGCATTCGGTATGGGTATTGCCGCTTTGGTCGTACTATTGTGTTCCAATGTGTTTATCTCGTTGTTGCGTAAGGTCATTCCCGATTCGATGCGTATTCCTTGCTATATCGTGATTATTGCAGGGTTTGTTACCATCGTAAAAATGCTTGTGCAGGGCTTTTTGCCGGATTTGTATGCAACCCTTGGCGTATATCTCGACTTGATAACCGTGAACTGTATCATTTTGGGACGTGCCGAAATGTTTGCCAACCGCAACACCGTAGCACACGCTGCGTTAGACGGTATCGGTATGGGTCTTGGCTTTACCTTGTCGCTGTGTGCGATGGCGATTATCCGTGAAGTGTTTGGCGCTGCCTCCTTTGCAGGTATTGCGATTCCCTTTATGGAAGCATACAAAATCGAGTTTTTGACCAAAGCCCCCGGCGGCTTGCTGGTGTTTGGCTTGCTGATTGCGTTGATTTATGTGCTTACCCACGGTAAAGCTCCCATAAAACATTCCTTCTCCTGTGCAGGTTGTCCGAATGCGGGGATCTGTCACAAGGCAGAGTGTACCGAGAAAGGAGCTGAAGGATAATGGATATGTTTAAAACACTTATCGTGATCCTGCTTTCCTCCGTATTGGTAGATAACTACGTGTTGAGCCGCTTTTTGGGTATTTGCCCGTTCTTGGGTGTTTCCAAAAAGCTGGATCAGGCAACAGGTATGGGTATTGCAGTGACGGTGGTTATGCTGATTGCCACGGCGGTTACCTGGCCGATTCAGTATTTTGTGCTGAACGCTTTGGGCCTTGGCTATCTGCAGAATATTGCGTTTATTTTGATTATCGCAACCTTGGTGCAGATGCTGGAATCGTTTTTGAAGAAGATGTCGCCGTCCTTGTATAAAGGTCTTGGCGTATATTTGCCGCTTATCACCACCAACTGTGCGGTGCTTGGCGTTACCATCAACAATATCATTGACGGATACTCCTTTGTGGAGTCTATGGTCAGCTCTCTTGGCTGCGGTCTGGGCTTTTTGCTGGCAATGGTGCTGTTCTCGGGCTTGCGTTCCCGAATCGATGACAGCAGAGTGCCGACGCCGTTCCGTGGCTTGGCGGTAACGTTGATTGCTGCGTCCTTCATTTCGTTGGCTTTTATGGGCTTTAGCGGTATTGTGGAAAACATTTTTGCTTAAAAGGAGGTGCCGACTATGGATATTTTGATTGCATTTTTGGTGATGCTGGCGGTAGCAGTGCTGGCAGGTATCTTGCTGTTGGTATTCTCTCATTTCTTCTCGGTGGAAGAAAATCCGCTTAAGCAGACCATTCGCGAAGCCTTACCCGGCATTAACTGTGGTGCTTGCGGCTACAAGGGCTGTGACGACTATGCGGCGGCCTTGGCAGAGGGTGCTGCGAAGCCGAATCTGTGTGTGCCCGGTGCCCAGGGTGTTACCGACTATCTGAGTGAGCTGCTCGGTGTAGAACCCGAACCGTTTGTGGATATGGTTGCGTTTATCGGCTGTAACGGTCATTGTGAGGCAACCTCTGCGGTTGCGAAATACGAAGGTGTCGAAACCTGCTATGCCGCATCAATGGTGTATGGCGGTGCGAAAGCGTGTAGCTTTGGCTGTTTGGGCTTTGGCGACTGTGCGGCGGCTTGTCCTGCAAACGCCATTTGTATGAGAGACGGCATCGCACACGTAGATACTTCTCGTTGCTTGGGCTGTACGTTATGTGTGCGTACCTGCCCGAAAGGTATTATTTCGATGATACCGCAGGAAACCTCGGTAGTTGTTATGTGCAGTAACAAACAAAAAGGTGCTGACGCCCGAAAGGTGTGTACCAATGCTTGTATTGCATGTAAAAAATGCGAAAAGAACTGCCCGAATGATGCAATTAAGGTTGTAGATAATCTGGCTGTGATTGATTACAGTAAATGTACACGTTGTAATTTGTGCTGGGAGCAGTGCCCGACCAATTGCTTGAAAAAGGTGTTTTTTCCCGACTTGGCGGAAGATTTTGCGTTATGACGGAGCAAAAAAGCATAAAAAAACGTCACCTGCGCAATGATATATTGCTGATTGCCGCATTGCTTTTGGTTGCGGCAATCGGCGGCATATATCTGCTTTTATTTCGTGGCAACGGCAACACGGTAACGGTGACCGTTGACGGGAAGCCGTATGCGGAATATGCACTGAGTGAAAATATCACGGAAGATATTTATACGGGAGCAAACGGGGAACACTGTAACCGGTTGGTTATCTGTGACGGTAAGGCGTTGATGGAAAATGCCACCTGCCCCGACGGTATTTGTGTGGCGCACCGTGCGATTTTCCGAAACGGTGAAAGCATTGTGTGTCTACCAAATCGTGTGGTGGTGACGGTCACTACCGTTGCCGACACAGATGCACCCGACATTGTGGTATAGGAGGGCGACAGTGAGAAACAAAACAAAAGCGGTTGCCTTCCTGGGCCTGTGTACCGCACTCGCACTGGTTTTGGCATACGTGGAAGTGTTACTGCCGCCGCTGTTTCCTGCGGTGCCCGGCATAAAAATGGGTTTACCGAACATTATCATTGTATTTCTGCTGTACCGTCGCAGTGCGGCATCCGCTATAACGGTTTCCCTGCTGCGTATGGTGTTGGTCACCCTGCTGTTTAGCAACGGTATGGCTTTGCTGTATAGCTTGGCAGGCGGTGCGTTAAGCTTGCTTATCATGATACTGCTTCGCCGTCTGCAATGTGTGTCTGTCGTGGGTGTCAGTGTGGCAGGCGGCGTTATGCATAACGTCGGACAGGTTTTTATGGCAATGCTGTTGCTGGATACCACACAGCTGGGCTATTACCTGGTTGTTTTAACGGTTACCGGCACGGTTGCGGGTATATTGATTGGTCTTGGCGGTGCTGTTCTTATCCGAAAGATCCCTTCAAAAATGTTATTTTTTTAACAAATAGTTGACAGATATAGGCACATATAGTAAAATATGCTTGTTTGGATAACGAACAATATATTAAAGGGAGATTTGTTATGAAAAAAGGTCTTATTCTCGGCTTGTGTCTCATTATGGTAATCTCTGTTCTGTTTGTTGGTTGTGGCGAAAAAACTTTGAAGTTCGGTGCCGGCGTGTATGTCACTGCACCGACTGCTACCGACGCTACTGCTGATAAAGAAGGCGCCGGCAAAATCGATGTTACCGTTGCGGCTGTAACTGTTGACGCGAACGGCAAAATCGTTGCTTGCGCTTTGGATACCATGCAGAACGAAGTAAAATACACTGCAGACGGCAAAGCGGTTGCCGCACAGGAATTTAAAACCAAAGGCGAAAAAGGTACCGACTATAACATGGTTGCGTATGGCGGTGCTAAAAAAGAATGGTTTGAACAGGCAGACGCGTTTGAAGCATTGGTGGCCGGCAAAACGCTTGATGAAGTGAAAGCGTTGGTTGCTGCTGAAAACAAAGGCAACGACGAAGTTGTTGCTGCGGGCTGCACCATTATGATCAACGAGTTTGTTGGTGCTATCGAAAAAGCGTACAATGCTGCTAAAGACTCTAATGTCACTGCAAACGACACCTTGAAAGTGACTGCGGCTACCGAAGTGACCACTGCGGATGCCACCGAAGATAAAGACGGCAGCAGCAAAGTTTCCACTACCGTTTTTGCCGCTGCTGTGAATGCGGACAAAAAGGTTGTAGCCGCTTCCAGCGACTGCGTGGAACTGTCCTTCACCTTTGACACCAAAGGTGCTTCTACCTTGGATACCTCCAAAGCGGTTGTTTCCAAGAAAGAACAGGGTACTGCTTACAATATGGTAACCTATGGCGGTGCAAAGAAAGAATGGTTCGAACAGGCCGCTGCATTTGATGCTGCTTGCGTAGGCAAAACCGCTGCTGAAATCGCAGGTCTGGTTGGCGAAGATGGCAAGGGCGTTGCTGATGTACAGTCTGCGGGCTGCACCATTTATGTAACCGGCTTTGTAAAAGCCGCTTCTAAAATCTAACGAAATACTGCATACAAAAAAGGGAGAGCTTTTCTCCCTTTTTTGTTACCCAAAAAGGTGACTATGAAAAAACGATTGTGCTGCGGAGTGATTGTGCTCTGCCTGATGCTTTGCTGTGTATTGAGTGGCTGTACACAGCAACCCGAAAAAAGTAAATATAGCACCTATTCCATGGACTATTTCGATACGGTTATCACCGTCACGGGCTATGAAGACAGTCAAGAGAGGTTTGACGCAGTGTGTGAAGATATTCTGGCGGCCTTTAGCGAATATCACCGCCTGTATTCCATTTATCATCGGTTTGACGGTTTGGAGAATCTGTGTACCATCAACGAGGTGGCAGACGGACAACACCGCACGGTGAAGGTAGACCGTCGTATTATCGATATGCTTTTGTATGCAAAGGAAATGTACGTGAAAACCGACGGCGTGCTGAATGTGGCAATGGGCAGTGTTTTGTCCTTATGGCATGACTATCGCACGTTGGGTATGGATAACCCGACAGAAGCCGATTTACCGCCGTTGGACAAGCTACAGGCCGCTGCAGCACATACCGATATTACTAAGGTGGTCATCGATGAGACCAATAACACGGTTACACTCACAGATCCATTGATGAAACTGGATGTGGGTGCTGTTGCCAAAGGATATGCTGTCGAGTGCGTGGCGCGTGCTCTGGAAGAAAAGGGCATAAGCGGTTATGTTCTGAATGTCGGTGGCAATGTGCGTACGGTAGGCGGAAAACCCGATGGGGAGCCGTGGACCGTCGGTATCGAAAATCCCGATGGAGATGAGTATCTCGCATATCTGCAGCTGCGTGGGGAATCGGTGGTGACCAGCGGCTCGTATCAACGGTTTTATTACGTGGACGGCAAGCCGTATCATCATATTATCCACCCCGATACGTTGATGCCTGCTGAAGGGTATGTGTCGGTATCGGTGGTGTGTAAAGATTCAGGGCAGGGAGATGCACTCTCCACCGCACTGTTCTGTATGCCGCAAAAGGACGGCACTGCACTTGTCGAATCTTTGCCCGGGGTAGAGGCCATGTGGGTGACCGCTGACGGCACAAAAACCTTCTCGTCGGGTTGGGAGCAGTATATAAAGGAGTGAAAACATGTTAGCAAACATAGTCGCACAGTATAAGGAAGTTTTATATCCTTTGGCGGAAATTGCGGCATGCTCTTTGGAACTTGTCGGTATTTTGATTATCATTATTGGCTCTTTTCGTGCTTTGGTACGTCTTGTGCAATGCCTTGTGAAAAGGCAGCCCTTCCGTGTGGTTGTGGATTTGGGTAAAGCACTGTCCTTGGCATTGGAGTTTAAGATGGGTGCCGAGATTATCAAAACGGTCATCATTCACAATCTGGAAGAATTGGCCATTTTGGGTGTGGTGATTATCATTCGTGCATTGTTGGCATTTATCATCCATTGGGAGATTCGCACCGAAGAAAAAGAAAATGCACTAAAAAAAGATACCTTGCCCGAAAAGTAAACAAAAACGCTTTCCGCAGACGCAGAAAGCGTTTTTGTTCTAACAGCATAATGTCTACGTCTTTGAAAAGCATATTTTATGGTTGACAAACAATATGTTTGGTGGTATAGTCAAAAAAACAGATCGCTTATTTTGTAAATGACATGAACTTCCCGGGGGAAGTTCTGTCCATTTGCAGGATAGGCGTTTTTTTATGCCTTCCTGACACTTTTGTCGTTTTAAGGAGGGACCTGTATGAGTTACTTTTCAGATCCCACCGCCAATGCGGCGGTGGGCAACATCAATCGTGAGTTTTCAAAACTCGAGAAAAAGGCCAAACGGCTGCGCCGCCTTTTGCGAGAAGGGAAGCTTTCTCCCACAGACCTGCAAAAAGCAGGCACACAGTTTACCGGCATCTATCGGCACGTGCTGTCAAACGTGCTGAACGAGGACTGTGAGGAATAATAAAGCACCCCACCGAAAAGGTGGGGTGCTTTACCATTTCTTGCATATTAAGCGGTATTATATTACCATTCCGCAATGACTCTGCAGGGGAGGCCTGTCATCCCGCTGTAGTTGACAGGATACGTGTTGGCGATGAAACGTCCGCCGGCAGATACCAGTGCTTTCAGCCCGCAGAGATTTTCTACCACGAAAACACCGTGGTCCGCACAGTGTTGATCCGCCGGCGTATGTTCCTTGCCGCAGCGGATGCCGGAGCAGTCAATGCCGATAATAGAGACCTGCTTTTCCAGCAATGCGTCAATCAGTGCGTAGGAGAACTGAGGATGATTGGTAAAATACGCCTTTGAACCGTAGGGTTCCTGCTCAATACGGGCGGTGTAAAACGCCACAAACTGCCCTTTTTCCACCTTTTGTATGTCTATGTCACCGATGTCAATGTCACGGTCACGGATATCGGAAACATCAAATACAAGCCCTTCCCGACGGGTATATTCCAAAGGAAAATCCTTGTTCATTACATCGAAGTGTGTGCCCAAATGTCCCACTAAAGAGCGGTCATCCTTTTCCGGTGCTGTGCGGCGCATTTCGGGCGTCACCTGTAAAGTCAGATCCAACAGCATATTTTTGATCTCCTTTTTGAAAGCTGACACGTTTTACACTACTATAGCATATCTGCTCAATCTTTGCAACAAACACAAAAATCCCCTCGGATTGCTCCGAGGGGATTTTTTCATATAGGATTCGTCTTAAGGAATGACTTATTTCATATCCTTAATAGCCGCCTGTGGTGTTATGCACAAAGTGCACCAATCAAAATTTGTGATTAATAGACATTTATAATACTTTCGCAAGTTGTTCGGGGCTTAATAGCGTGCGCCGGGACTTGCGTTTGTGCATTTGCAAATAATTCTGCCGACTTTCCCTTTGGTTAATTGTTCGTTCGGGCGTTTGTGCGTAATCAATACATTAAGTAAAACAGCAATATTTTTCTGGGCAAAAGCTCATATTCATTATAGCTAATCCCTGGTTTTCTGACAATTGACAAATTACACAAATATTACCGTAAAAGTTTAAACAAAAAGGAACTGGAGTTTTATGGTGATTTTATGGTAATATATTAATGTCATTAGGTGATTTTCAGGAGCGACAAATTAATATTGGCTAAAAGAAGTTTTAATAAAAATGTAAAGGAGCGTAAACTATGAAGAAATTTATTAAACTAACATCGGTAATTCTCGCTTTAGTATTACTTATAGAGCTTTTTCCGATAAATGTTTTTTCGGCCGAACCTTCAGTCGATGAGGTTGTTCCGACGATTTCTTCAGAGGTTTCTCCTGAAACGTTTGCTCCTGCAGAACTTTTGCTTGAAGATACTTCAAAACGGGAGCAAAGCGTTAAACATTTTCGTATGAGCGATGGCACATACAGAGCAACCCAATATGATATACCCGTTCATTTTATGCAAAATGACGAGTGGGTAGATTATGACAATACGCTCGTTGAAGTGGATGCCACAGAGGAAGAAAACGAAGGCAAAATATTTAAAAACAAGGATTTAAAAAACACCTTGGCAGATTATTCCGTTCGACTTTCAAAAAAGACAAACGGCCATAAATTTGTGCGCGTGGAAAAAGGCGGATACAAATTATCCTGGCGTTATCTTAATACCAAAAAGGCTACCGCACAAATCACAGAATATTTTGACGATAACGATGCAACTACGCTCGAAAAAGTAGTTTCCCGTGTCGTTTATAACAATGTATATAAAAACATAGATTTTGAATACATCATCAGTTCTATTGGTGTTAAAGAAAATATAATAATTAACGCCACGGGCACCCAAAATGTTTTTACGGCGGAATACAAAGCCAACGAACTAACACCTGTTCTTATAGATGATACAACCATTGAGCTTATAGACAGCAACAATACTGTTGTTTATGTAATCTCTGCTCCCTATATGAGGGATGCAAACGGAGAAATATCAACCGGTATAACCCTTACTGTTTCCTCGGTGCAAAACAATAAATTCACGGTAACAACTACGTTAGATGAAGACTGGCTTTTAGATGAAAGCCGAGCATTTCCCGTGATTGTTGACCCTGTGCTGAACACAACCCAAGAATACGGAGAAACAGAATCGGCATTTGTCGGCGATGCAAATAAACAACTATGTTATTCAAATCAAAGCGGCGGAGCGGATAGCGGCAGCCTGTACGTAGGCAAAATCAGCGGTTATGGTATGACCGAAAGCTATCTAAAAGTAAATAAACTACCTACTTTGGGTGTTGCGGATACTGTTGTTCAGGCGCAGATTGGATTGGTTTTAAAAAAATGCGAATCGGGTTTGCGCATGGACGTTCACAGAATAAAAGCTTATTGGGGGTGGAATACGGTTACCTGGGATACAAGACCGGAATATGACAGCATGATACTTGACTACAAAATGCTGGAAAGCGGCGATAACGGTCCTATCTATTTTGAAATAACCGATACAGTTCGCAGTTGGTATAGTGGAGAATACGAAAATTACGGCATTGCGCTTACCACCCAAAAAGCCACTTTGGCGAAGGCATGGATGTATTCGAGCAGAATTAATCAGAGTGATTTCCCCGGTTGCCGCCCTGTGCTTTTTATAGATTATCGCAATATGTCGGGCTATGAGGATTATTGGTCATATACCAGCATTGAAGCTGGGAGAGGCGGCACGGCGAGTGTCAACAATTATAACGGTAATTTTGTTTTTTCGCAGCCTGTCACCCTGGATAACGGTGGAAATTTAATGCCGGTTTCTTTGGCAATTGTATATAATGCAAATGGTCAATTGGCGGAATACACATATATGGCAAAGAATATACAGACTAACTTCCATCTGTTTTTAAAATATGCCGAGTCAACAGCCGGGCAGGGCTATAAATATTTTTTTAACGATGCCGATGGTACAAGGCACTATTTCAAGTTTGAGGGCAACAGTATTACAAATGGCAAGGACGAGGACGGTCTCGGTTACACGCTTGACGTGATAGACTTAGGCTCTGATTCAGTATGTCCGAATGCTCGTTTTAGAATTACAGATAAAAACAAAACAACAATGTTCTTTGACTATTGGGGCAAAGTCATTCAAATAACCGACCAAAATGCTGTTTCCGTAACTGTACAGTATGAAACCGTTGGTGAAGTCCGTATAAAATCCGTAACTGATGGAGCCGGACGAGTGTATTCTTTTACGTATCATTCGTATTATCCCAATTTATGCACGGCGATTTCCGACCCGGCGGGAAGAACAACGACTTTTAATTATGGCGGAGGTGTTCTTAATTCTATAGATTTTCCCGATGATAAATCTATTAATCTCGAATATACAAATTATGGGTTGTCGAGAATCATAGCTATCGATAATACACAGGCATCCATAGAATATGATTCTTCTGAGCAACAACGTGTGCAAGCTTTAAGCTGGGGACAATATAACGGAAACGCGCTTGAAAAATATACCTTTTCATACAAGCAAAATGAGACTACTGTGTGTGATAAACACGGCAGAGAATATACATATCAGTTTAACAATTATGCCCAAACAACAGGCATTGTATCAAAGGCAAACGGAAAAGCGCAGTATTTTGAATATTCTCCCGGTGGCAGCAACACCTCCACAGCAAATAAATTACTCTCACAGTCAAAGGTTATAAACACGATAACCAATCACATTGTTAACCCCGGATTTACTCGTGATCTAAACGGTACTTATTTGACTTATATATCCGATGTGACGGGAACCCCTCACATTACACTACATAACGACGGCTGCTTCAGCCAAAAGTCTTTGGAGGTTTACAAGCCTGTCGAAAATACGGGCTATGCTCTGATTAGGCAGAATGTTTTGAGTATTGATAAAGGCACATACACCTTTTCGGGATACGTTTTTTCCTATAATCATCCGGAAACGGGTAACGGTATATATTTTGGAGTCACCATCTACAATTCCAACGGCGCTTATGAAAGAAGTTATTCTGCAAACGGACTGTACAAAACAAACGGCTGGGAGCGTGCCGATGTCACCTTCGAAGTGAATGAGGGTGAGCGCGCCCAGATTGTTATGGGGTTGTGGGGCAGCGGTTCGGGCGGCACAGTTTGGTTTGATGATTTGCAACTTGAAAGCGGTACGAGTGCCAACAGTTGCAATCTTATTGAAAATAATAATTATGAAAACGGTGCTACCGGCTGGGAAAATGGCACAATCTCACACTATGCAAATCTCCAAGGATTCCCGCGCTCCTTATGGATTGAAGGAAAAACTGACCCCGAAAACAAATGGAATACCATTCGTCAATATGTGCTAATCGACGAAGGAAAAACCGGAGATGTTTTCAGCTTTGGCGCGTGGGCAAAAGCAAACTCTGCGCCGCTGTATAATGGCACAAAAACAGGTGATTCTTGTGAACCTGAATGTCATGTCGGTTTACATTTTTACAATAGCAGCGGTCAGTGGATGCAATCCGAATACATTCATTTAAACGAAGATATAAGTGCTTGGCAGTTTTTAGCAAGCGAAGCTGTAGCAAAACAGAATTATCATAAAATCAGAATAGACCTTACTTATAATAATAACGTTAACTATGCTTATATTACAGGTGCGTTTTGTTATCGAGAACAATTCGGTCAAACCTATACCTATGATAACAACGGCAATGTGGTGTCCTCTGTGGATCTAACAAGCTCGCAGTCTTCTTTTGCTCGTCAAAACAACAAGCTGGCGGCTATGCTCAATCCATCGGGCAGTGAATATATATACTCTTATAATAAAACCACGGGCAATCTTTCGTATGCCACTTCAACCGATGGTGTACAGTATAGTTTCACTTATGATGGCGGCGGCAATCCTACAAATGCCACAATGAAATCCAAAAAGCTCGTCACAGAGTTTACGCAGAATACCGAATATATCATTCAAAATAAATATTCAGGAAACGTTATAGATGCCTATGGAGAAGGCAACACAACTATCGTAAACTTCAGTGATTATGGTAACAACGCATATCAAAAATGGATTTTTCAGCCTGTAAGCGGCGAAGAAGATGTATATTATATTTACAATAACCATACCCGCTCTTGGCTCTATGTCGTCGATACTGTCAACGCCAATAATGCGAAATTGAAGCTTATAACCTACGGTGATGGTGACCGTTTCAAATTCAAGGTTGAGAAAAACAACGACGGCACATTTACCATTACCACAAAAGCAAGTGGTTATACCAAATGCATCGACGGTATGCCCGGGGACACAACCGACTGTTCAAACGATACTCCCATATTGCAGTATGAAACGGCAGATAATGATATGGGTCAACGGTGGTATTTCTTCAATCTGCCTGATAACACAAAATATATTTCAACGTCAGCTACCTACACCGAAAACGGAGATATAAGCGTCGCGACTGACCAACTCGGAGAGACAACAACCTACCAATACGACCAAACAACCAATGCCCTCAGCTCGGTGACCGCGCCGAATGAAACGACCACAAGCTATAACTATGTTAATAATTCCAATCAGCTCGCATCGGTACAAGTAAAAGATTCGTCAAATAACGTACGAATGACAAACAGTTATGATTATATCAATGACCGATTGTATTCCATCTCTGTTAACGGTGGCACAATATACCGATTCCGTTATGATTCATACGGTAGAAAAGAAGCTGTCTTCGTAGGCGATGACGATGCGTATTGGGAGTTATCCTCCACCGTCTATAATGACTATGGCTTGGTTGCGCGGCAAAACTACGCAAACGGCGATCATATCTACTACTCGTATGATAAAGATAACTTTGACCGGTTGACAGAAAAAGGATATAATAACGGTGTAGGGAAAAGCGCGAAATATAGCTATAGTTCAAATGGCTCTATTTCGCAAATAATCGACTATTTCTCCAACAGTCGAACAAAATATGTATACGACCTTTCGGGCAGAATGGTGGGCGTACGGGAGTATTACGGCACCGCTCTGACAGGCAACTCCTTGCTGTCATCGCTGGAGTATACCTATGCGGATAAAACCAATTATCTCACAAACGTGAAGTTCTATTCGCCTCTGGGCTCTCAAAATCTCTCTTTCCGCTACGGCAACATTGCTAACGGTGAAATGCCCGATGCAGTCTATGCTGTTGGATTTGGCGGCAACGAAAAAATAACGTATACCTACGATTCGCTTGGCAGGCCTTCAAATAAGACCGTTAACGGATTGGGAAACACCTATACGTATGTCAACGTAAATGATTCTAAAACGACTGCTCTTATTAGCTCTTTAACCACCGCTGTCGGAACATATACGTATACCTATGACAGTTCAGGCAATATCACGTCAATAGTAGGCGCCGGTGAATCAAAGAGCTATGAATATGACAGCCTTGGTCAGCTTGTAAAAGAATACGACTTGACTGCACACGCAATCTATACTTATGAATATGTAAACGGAAATATAGTCAGCAAAAAGAGATATGAATATTCACCTGTGGGCGCCCTTCTCGAAACGACTGACTGGACCTATAATGATGATTGGAGAGATTTGCTCACAAGCTGGAACGGTCAATCCATTTCCTATGACACAATAGGCAACCCGTTAAACATAGGCGATACTGTGCTGTCCTGGTGCGGCAGACAGCTTATGACCCTGACGAAGGGTACGCAAAGCATAGAGTATAAATATAATGCAGACGGTCGTAGAATCAGTAAAATTGTCACCGATTCCGCTTCAGGTTCTGCAAACACTACCGAATATTATTATCTCGGCGCTATGCTGGCAGGCGAAAAACGGGGCAATAACACCATCGTTTATATGAACGATAATAACGGTGATATTTATGGCTTTATATATAATGGCGATGAGTATTACTACGTTAAAAACGCACAAAACGACGTTATTGCAATAGCCGATGCATCAAATAATATAAAAGTAAGATATTATTACGATGCTTGGGGGAATCTCATTAGTATGACCGACACCTCAACGGACGGTATTGGAACTATAAACCCGATTCGTTATCGCGGTTATTATTATGATACCGAGAC
>JAZNXY010000092.1:0-1568 GCA_045594105.1 Acutalibacteraceae bacterium
CCCCGGATTTACCGACATTTCCATGTATCCGAAGATGCTGGAAAAGGGCGGTGTACCGCAGAAACAGCTGATTACAAGCTTGATTGAGCTTGCGATGGATAAATTTGCAGGGGAGGAGACTGCCGCTTCTTTTGCAGGAAAACTGAGCTTTACTTCGGTTACGGGCGATGCGCGTATGCGCTTTGAAGCACCCTGCAGCTATGCCTATGACGGGGAAAATGCGGTGCTTGCATTCTGTGAGCCGGATTCTGAGGCAGGCAAGGGCGCCCAAAACCGTATTACGTTGAATCAGGGCAAACTCACCGTTTCGCGGCAGGGCGAAGCAAGCACAGAGGTAACCTTTACCTTAAACAGTAACGAAGCTGTTCCCTTTACATACAAAACCCCCTATGGGGAAATGGATTTGACTGCAAAGCCAAATGAAATCCGTTTTGACGGCTCACCGTTTGGTGCATCCTGCACCCTTTCTTATGATTTGTATCAGGGGGCGGATTTGTTAAATCGCTGCGAAATCTCCTTTGAGGTTGCTAAGGCATGAAGAGGGTTTTAGCAGTTACCGTACTGCTTATGATGCTTTGCACCCTTTCGGTTTCCGCTTTGTTTTCGGAACAGATTACAGGCATTTCCTTTCAGGATATGCGCGCTTTTCCCGAAAACCACTGGAGCAACCGTGCGGTGTACACCATGGCAGCTTTAGGTATATTAAAAGGCTCGGACGGCAATTTTAATCCCACCGGCACCACCACCCGCAGCGAGGCACTTGCCATATTGATGCGTGGTGCAGGTTTAGAGGAGCTTGCCGAACGGACAAGAAAAAATATTTTAGAGCAACGCATTCAGAATCCCAGCCGTTTTAACGGCATAGACAGTGGGGCAGGCGGGTATGTCCGTGTGGCAGTTGACTATGGCATTATCACGGTGGATACATATAACAACGTGATGGCATATAACTATCCCCATGACGAGGCGTTACGCACCTTCAAAAAGGAGGAAGCGGTTACCCGTCTGGAATTTGTGGAATGGTTTGTGCGTATTTTTAAGCTCCCCTTGGCAGAAAAAGCAGACCGGATTACCGATTATGCGGACTACGGTACAATCCCTGCGGAAAAACAGCTGTATGTGGAAACAGCACTACGGTACGGTCTGATGCAGGGCGACGGCAACGGATTGGGGTTAGCGCGCACCATCAGCCGTCAGGAAGTGGCACAGGTGCTGTATAATGCAAGAGCGTTGCTTTGCGAAAAGCTTCAGATTACATTAAAAGACGCAACGGTGGAGCGTGTGTCCACCGAAACGGTTTCTGCCAACGAAACGGCACTGGTGACCGAAACGACGGTTTCCCTTTCGGATGGCTTGAACGGTACTTATCGCCGTACCTATGCGGTGGTGGGTGCAGCTGTGGATTACAATGACTATTTTGATACCGATACCGACATCCTGACCTTAAAAAAGGACAAGCATCCCGATGGGGTGCATCTTCTGGAAAAAGGCGATGCGGTACAGCTGTATTACAAGCAGGACAATCTGCTGTTTCTTACCGCTGACCCCCTTGTCGATGAAGCACCTGC
>JAZNXY010000093.1:0-4270 GCA_045594105.1 Acutalibacteraceae bacterium
CACCGTCCACCTCTCCTTGTCTCGGTGCACGTGTGGTCACAGAAACGGATACCACCGTATCGTCACGGGATGCCAACCATTCTTTGAGAACCGTGCCTTTACCGCAGCCCGAAGGTCCCGACAAAATAATGAGTTTTCCCTTTTTACTCATCCTCTGCCAATACCTCCTCATCATCCTCGCAAGCACGGTTAGCAACCGTTTCCGGCTGTACCGCAGATAACACCACGTGCTCACTGTCGGTAATCAGCACCGCACGGGTACGTCTGCCGTAGGTAGCATCAATCAAGGTGCCACGATCCTTCGCATCCTGAATAATACGTTTAATGGGGGCGGATTCGGGACTGACAATCGCAATTAAGCGGTTTGCAGACACCATATTGCCAAAACCGATATTGATAAGTTTCATTCCCGCTTCCCCCTTATTCGATATTCTGCAGCTGTTCACGTATCTTTTCGATTTCCGCTTTCACGTCCACTACGACACGTGCCATTTCCACATCCTGTGCTTTAGAGCCGGTGGTATTGATTTCACGGTTCATTTCCTGAACAAGAAAATCCAGCTTTCTGCCGATTGCCTCATCACTCTCCAGCATCTGCCGCAGCTGATCAATGTGACTGCGTAAACGCACCGTTTCCTCTGCAACTGCCACCTTATCCGCAAACAGTGCGGCTTCGGTCAGCAATCTCTGTTCATCCACTGCGGCACCGTCAAGCAGTTCACGCATACGTGCTTCCACTTTTTCCATGTGTGCACGCACCGTTTCGGGAGAGCGTGCTTCAATTTTCTCGACAGCCGCCAAAATGGTTTCTGCACGGGAAAGCAGGTCTTCACGCAGCTTTTCGCCCTCACGTTCACGCATAGCGGTAAACTTATCCACCGCCACAGAAGCCACCGCTTCCACCGCAGACCAGATAGCATCTTCATCCGCAGCCGCTTTGGTTACGGTCAGAATGTCGGGATACCGTGCCAACGTATTTACCGAAATGTCATCTCTGACACCTGTGCGTTCTGCAAGCGCATGCAATGCCGTCACATAAGATTGCGCCAGATCATAGTTGACGGTAACCTCTGTACCGGGGGCATCCATCGTCTGAATCCACACACAAGCATCTACCTTGCCGCGAGAAACACGACCCTGTAAAAACTTCTTAAGACGGTCATCCAGAAACCCATATCCGTGCGGCAAGCGAGAGTTATACTCAAAATACCGATGGTTTACCGATTTCAGTTCCACGATAATGTTCATACCGTCAAGCTGTTGCTCATGACGGCCGTACCCTGTCATACTTCTTATCATTTTGTCCGACCTCCCGTCGCACCGAAAAGCACCTATACTTATTTATATATTTTAACAGTTTTTATGCACAACTGTCAAGCAAACCAAAAGAAAAAATCCCGACAAAAGTCGGGATTTTTCGAATTATTCGGCAGTGACGACAATTTCGTCGGTATGGAAGCCGTTGGGATCTCCGTATTTCTTGATTTGTGCACGTTTTTCAAAGAATTTGGTCGCAACCTGACCAAACTGTGCATAGGTCAGCACATCTTCTTCCTGCTCAATCAAATCGCCCATAGCGGCAACCTCTTCCCGCATTTTATCCAGCTCGGGTGCCAAAAGATCAGCGGGACGGCAGGTAATCGGTTCTTCGTCACCGATAATTTTCTTCATAAAGTCGGGGTCAATCGGCACGGGAGAGATGCCGTATTCACCACGCACGAGGCCCTTAAACTCCTTCGTAACGTTTTTATAACGCTCACCGAGGATAACATTAAGAACCGCCTGCGTACCGACAATCTGAGAAGACGGTGTGACCAGAGGCGGATAACCCGCATCCTTACGCACACGCGGGACTTCAAGTAGCACTTCTTCCAGCTGATCCTCTTTACCCATCTGCTTCAGCTGGCTGACGAGGTTGGACAGCATGCCGCCGGGCACCTGATAAATCAGCGCATTAGCGTCTACCTCCAACAGCTTCGGAGTCAGCAAGCCGCTGTCAAGGTATTTCTGACGGAGAGTTTTGAAATGCTTGCTAACATCGTTCAGTGCAATCAAGTCAAGACCCGTATCGTATTCGGTACCCTTCAGTGCCGCAACCATCGATTCGGTTGCAGGGTGGGACGTACCCATTGCAAGCGGAGACAGCGCCGTGTCCACCACGTCGGCGCCCGCTTCAATAGCTTTCATCAACACCTGGTCCGCAATACCTGCGGTAAAATGCGAATGAATCTGAATCGGGATTTTTACCGTTTCCTTCAGCGCTTTTACCAGATTATAGGTTTCGTATGGCAGCAAAAGACCCGCCATATCCTTAATGCACAAGGAATCGGCACCGGTTTCTTCCAGCTGTTTCGCATAGTTGACAAAATATTCAATATTATGCACGGGGCTGGTGGTATAACACACCGCAACCTGCACGTGTGCACCTTTTTCTTTTCTTGCCGCTTTAATGGAGGTTTCGAGGTTGCGGATATCGTTCAGTGCATCAAAAATACGGATAACATCGATACCGTTCGCCACGGATTTCTGCACAAAATACTGTACAATATCATCCGCATAATGACGGTAGCCAAGCATATTCTGACCACGGAACAACATCTGCAAAGGGGTATTGGGCATATACTCTTTCAAGGTGCGCAGACGCTGCCACGGATCCTCGTCCAAGAAACGAAGACACGCATCAAACGTCGCACCGCCCCAACATTCCAGAGAATGGAAGCCGATTTTATCAAGCGCTTCCAAAGCGGGCAACATTTCTTCAGTAGACATACGAGTCGCAATCAAAGACTGATGTGCGTCTCGCAAAACGGTTTCGGTAATTCCGACCTTTGCCATAGCTTTCATCCTTTCCTACAACTTTCCGTCTGCCTTAGTTGAGGGTCAGCAGCAGTTTGCCGGTTTCAACCGATTCACCCTGGTTGACATTCACAGAAGCAACGGTGCCGTCGCAGGGGGACATAACTTCCTGTTCCATTTTCATAGCTTCAAATACAACCAACACCTGTCCTTTTGCCACGGTGTCGCCCGCTTTTACGGGGACATTCACAATGGTACCGGGCATCGGTGCGGTCACCTCGGTAGCACCGGCAGGTGCAGCAGCGGGTGCAGGTGCAGCAGCGGGTGCAGGAGCAGCAGCGGGTGCAGCGGCAGGAGCCGCAACAACAGCGCCATCAGCGCCGATTTCATCGACTTCTACTTTGTAAGCAGTGCCGTTTACGGTAATGTTAAACTTTTTCATAATCAATCAGTTCCTCTCACATCTTTTTTACAGGCGAAAGCCCAATCACAGTCATTATATATGCTTTTTTATCGAAAGACAAGTGTTTTTTACGTTTTTTTACAGTGTTTACAGCCACGGCTGAAAAACTCGTTCAACGACACTTCTTTCCTGCCGTTTACATCCTTAAAAATCAAAAATTTCAAAATGGCGTCAAAGCGAGATGCTGTACAAAATGCGGTTTCCACCTCTCGGCGAAACCCATAGTTGAGTGCTGCACGAACAAGCCCTTCTTCGATTACAAAATCGTCGGTATACATCTCGAGCAGCTCCATTTCCTTGCCGTTCAAGGAGAACAGAATGTACTCTTCTATCGTTTCACCACCGGCAATCACCATAGCACGCAAAGCAGGGTCGGCAATGCCGTGTGCGGTGTAAAACGCCTCATCTGCGGGAAGAATGGTAATCATCTTTAGGTACCACCTTTCCGTTTTTGATATAATCTGCCGCAATTTTTTCGGGTCTACCTGTCGCAATCACCAGTGCTCTGACCTCTTTTGGCTGTAAATGCCGCCATTTGCCTACCGGCAGCATACCGAGCTTCACAGGGCCGATAGCAATACGACGCAGTCGCATCACTTCCAAGCCGAGCTGCTCACACATTTTGCGAATCTCACGGTTTTTGCCTTCGTACAGCACGATTTCCACCACACTGCGTTCCTTCTCCGCAGACACGATGGCCACGTCCGCAGGTGCGGTTTTCCCGTCTTCGATTTTCATACCACGACGCATCGGTTCCAGTTGGGTGTCGGACACTTCCGCACGTACCGTCACACGATACCGCTTAGGCACATGAGAAGAAGGATGAATTACCGCATTGGCAAAATCACCGTCATTGGTCAGCAGCAGCATACCCTCCGAATCCTTATCAAGACGTCCCACGGGGAACACACGCACCCCAACACCCTGTACAAGATCTTCTACGCATTTGCGTTCTTTCTCATCCTTCAACGTGGTGATAAAGCCACGCGGCTTATGCAGCATGATGTACAC
>JAZNXY010000094.1:0-2538 GCA_045594105.1 Acutalibacteraceae bacterium
CCCTTAGGTGTAGAGCTGAAAAACAACGTCAAAAAGGCGTGGTGGAAAAAGTTTGTACAGGAAAATCCTTACAACGTCGGTCTCGACGCTGCTATCTTGATGAATCCGCAGACCTGGGTGGCTTCCGGTCACTTGGCGGGCTTCTCCGACCCTCTCATGGACTGCAAGGAATGTAAAGAACGTTTCCGTGCAGACAAGCTGATTGAAGATTGGTGCAATGAAACAGGGTTCGCCCTGCCCAAGCCCATTGATGCTTTCTCTCAGCAGGAAATGAAGGATTTTGTGGAGGAACACAATATCCCCTGCCCCACCTGCGGCAAGCATAACTTCACCGACATCCGCCAGTTTAATCTGATGTTCAAAACCTTCCAGGGTGTTACCGAGGATGCGAAAAACACCGTGTATCTGCGCCCCGAAACCGCACAGGGTATCTTCACCAACTTTGTGAATGTACAGCGTTCCAGCCGCAAAAAGCTGCCGTTCGGTATCGCACAGATCGGTAAATCCTTCCGTAACGAAATCACCCCCGGTAACTTTATTTTCCGTGTGCGTGAGTTTGAGCAGATGGAGCTTGAGTTTTTCTGCAAGCCCGGCACCGACCTCGAATGGTTCACCTATTGGCGTGAATTCTGCCACCAGTGGCTGTTGGCTATCGGACTGAAAGACGAAAACCTGCGTTTGCGTGATCACGACCCCGAAGAGCTGTGCTTCTACTCCAAAGCCACCACCGACTTTGAGTTTTTATTCCCGTTCGGCTGGGGTGAGCTGTGGGGTGTTGCCGACCGTACCGATTACGATCTTACCCAGCATCAGAACACTTCGGGTAAAGACCTTACTTATTTCGACCAGGAGGCAAACGAACACTACATTCCGTATGTCATCGAGCCGAGTCTCGGTGTAGAACGCAGCGTTCTTGCCGTTCTGTGTGACGCTTATGATGAAGAAGTGGTAGATGCAGAAAAGAACGACTCCCGTGTTGTGATGCGTTTGCATCCCGCTCTGGCGCCCTTCAAAGCCGCTGTTTTACCACTGTCCAAAAAGCTCGCTCCCAAAGCACAGGAAATCTATGCAGAGCTTGCCAAAGACTTTATGGTAGATTACGATGAAGCGGGCTCTATCGGCAAACGGTATCGTCGTGAGGACGAAATCGGTACACCGTTCTGCATCACGGTCGACTTTGAAACTGTCGGCGACGACAATACCCCCGCTGACAACTGTGTCACCGTGCGTGAACGTGATTCTATGGAGCAGGTACGTATTCCTGTTTCTGAGTTGAAAGCATATCTGCTTGAAAAAATCGCATTCTGATTTATAAACAAAGTAGCCCCGCAGAGACCGGATTTTTCCAAAACACCTTATCTGCCAGATGTTCTGCTTTTGCATAACTTCCGGACATGATTTAACCCCCTGTCGTAGTTCACTTACTACAGCAGGGGGTCTTTTTGTTCAATATTTGTTTTTCAGAATACAGCCCTGCAGACGTCTGCAGGGCTGTTGTTTGTGTCATTTTACACGTTGGGCATCAACATAGAAGCTAACGGTATATTGTTGTCGTCAAAGGTTACCGCCATATTGGCAGCAGGAGCCATAACAACAACCTGTGCTTCAGGTGCTTCATATACCTTCATTTTTATCCCTCCACTTTTGCTTTGATAGCCGCTGCAAAGGTTTCACAGAGAATCTGTTTGCCCGCATCGGTAGGATGTACGCCGTCACTCATCAAGGTGGAATCACCGCCGGTCGGTGTATGGGTATCTACAATAACAGCGCCCGTTTGTGCCGCCACCTCGTAAAGTGCGGGGATAATAAAGTTTTCAATACGGGAGTTGCTGATATCCTGGAAGCTGCCGGTAGAATATACCGTAGGCGGCAAACCGATGAATACCATCGGTGCGTTGTCTTGATTCTGGAAAGAACGCACGATCTTTACGTAATCGGCTACGAATTCATCAGCATAGACCGGCCAGTTAACCTTTTTAGAGTCATTGGTACCAAGCATTACAACCACGATATCCGCATTGTAAGCCAAGGCATTTTTATATGCACTCTGGTCAACGTATGCTTTACCCGCATTGGTGGTGGCGTTAACATAGTCAACGCCTTTGAAGCCGGCTGTAGAGCCGCTGACACCGAAGCCGCTGACTTCGTACTTGTCGGCAGAAAGTTCACCGCGCATATTGTTATCCCAATAGCCCAATGCGGTGATGCTGTCACCGACGCACGCCACTTTGAGCGTGCGATCGGTTGCGAAAGTCTTTTCGGGAGTGGGTACAAAGGTCAGCAATTCTGCACAGTTTTCACGGATAAAGCCGGTGAGTACCAAAGCCGCATTGTTATTACCGACAGTAGACGGATGAGAAGCATTACCGCTATTGTCTTTCGCAGCAGACAGGTCACAGAACAACAATTTGTCATCGTTGGTGCTTGTTGCGTAGTCGTTGATAATGTCTTCCAGCGCATCCAAATGCAGATCAAACATCATACCGTATGTCCAGATGATATAGGCATCCGGCTGTGCTGTGCGAACATCCTCAATAA
>JAZNXY010000095.1:0-12372 GCA_045594105.1 Acutalibacteraceae bacterium
CCACATTTTTTCCGTCTTGTCAATAGGGGAATCAAAGTATAATTTTTGTCGCGGAAAAATTGTAAATAATATGTGAAAATAGAAAATTTTTCTTGTTTTCCTATTGATTTTTTGAAAAAAATGGTTACAATAGTGTTTAGCACTCAAACATAAAGAGTGCTAAAACGTGTAAGGCATACTTTTTAAGGAGGAATATATATGTCTATTAAACCGTTAGCCGATCGTGTGGTTATTAAAATGGTTGAAGCCGAAGAAACCACTAAAAGCGGCATTATTCTGACGGGCGCTGCGAAGGAAAAGCCGCAGGTGGCGGAAGTTGTGGCGGTAGGTCCCGGCGGTAGTGTGGAAGGCAAAGACATTGTTATGTATGTAAAGGTGGGCGATAAAGTGCTCACAAGCAAGTATTCGGGTACCGAGATCAAATTGGATGGCGAAGAATACATCATCGTACGGCAGAACGATATTCTCGCCGTTGTTGAATAAGGGAGGAACACTGCTATGTCTAAGATTATTCTGTTTGGCGAAGAAGCCAGAAAAGCACTGCAGGCAGGTGTTGATCAGCTTGCAGATACCGTGAAAATCACTTTGGGTCCGCGCGGTCGTAATGTTGTGTTGGACAAAAAATTCGGCGCACCGCTGATTACCAACGACGGTGTAACCATTGCGAAGGAAATTGAATTGGACGATCCCTTTGAAAATATGGGCGCACAGCTTGTAAAAGAGGTTTCTACCAAAACCAACGACGTTGCAGGTGACGGTACCACTACCGCAACCTTGCTTGCACAGGCACTCATCCGTGAAGGCATGAAAAACGTTGCCGCCGGTGCAAATCCGATGTGCGTGAAACGTGGTATTCAGTTAGCGGTTGATAAGGTGGTAGAAACCTTGAAAGCTAATTCTAAAAAGGTGAACGGCTCTGAAGATATCGCTTCTGCTGCTACGATTTCCGCAGGCGATGCATATATCGGCAAACTGATTGCAGAGGCAATGGAAAAGGTTTCTGCTGACGGTGTCATCACCGTGGAAGAATCCAATACCGCTGACACCTTAACCGAGGTGGTAGAAGGTATGCAGTTTGACCGTGGATATATCACGCCGTATATGGTGACAGACACCGATAAAATGGAAGCGGTTATTGATGATGCGTTCCTGTTGATCACCGACAAGAAGATTTCCAACATCCAGGATATTCTGCCTTTGCTTGAGCAGATTCTGCAGGCAGGCAAAAAGCTGGTAATTGTTGCAGAGGATATCGAAGGTGAGGCACTCTCTACCTTGATTGTCAACAAGCTGCGTGGTACCTTTACCTGTGTTGGTGTGAAAGCACCCGGCTTCGGCGATCGTCGTAAAGAGATGCTGCAGGATATTGCTATTTTGACCGGCGGTCAGGTGATTTCCGATGAACTCGGCTTGGATCTTAAAGAAACAACTATTGGTATGCTCGGCCGTGCACGTCAGGTGAAGATCCAGAAGGAAACCACCGTTATCGTTGACGGCGCAGGTGATGCAGATGCTATCAAAGCACGTGTGGCACAGATTCGCAATCAGCTGGAAACTGCCAACAGCGAGTTTGACCGTGAGAAACTGCAGGAACGTCTTGCAAAACTCGCAGGCGGTGTTGCGGTTATCAAAGTCGGCGCCGCTACCGAAGTGGAAATGAAAGAAAAGAAACTGCGTATCGAAGACGCTCTTGCGGCTACCAAGGCGGCGGTTGAAGAAGGTCTCGTAGCAGGCGGCGGTGTAGCTCTTATCAATGCTTCTGCGGCTTTGGCAGAACTCGTAGAGCAGTATGAAGGCGACGAAGAAACAGGCATTAAGATTGTGCTTAAGGGCATTGAGGCACCTGTTCGTCAGATCGCACTTAACGCAGGTCTTGAGGGTAGCGTTATTATCGACAAAATCCGCAATTCCGGCAAGGTAAACTTCGGTTATGATTTTGCTACCGAACAGTATGTGGATATGTTCGCAGCAGGTATCGTTGATCCCACCAAAGTGACTCGTTCCGCTTTGCAGAACGCAGCATCTGTTGCGGCAATGGTGCTCACTACCGAATCACTTGTTGCTGACAAGAAAGAACCTGTGGCGGCAGCTCCTGCACCTGCTATGGACGGTATGTACTAATAATAAAAACCTCGTTTCCGTTTTTGGAAACGAGGTTTTTTTTATATCTCTTCGCCGAAGCTTTCACCGTTTTTGGCATCTGAAATGCGTACACGGATGATATTGCCTGCAGTACGAGCGGTTTTCACGTATACACCGACATATTCCGGGGTATATCCGAATACTGTGCCATCCTTCATAGTTGTTTCTAACAGTATCTCGGTTTCGGTACCTATTTTGGATGCGGCAAACTGT
Source organism: Acutalibacteraceae bacterium (assembly GCA_045594105.1). Classification (GTDB taxonomy): domain Bacteria; phylum Bacillota; class Clostridia; order Oscillospirales; family Acutalibacteraceae; genus URNF01. The sequence goes on from JAZNXY010000095.1 coordinate 2,356, forward strand.
TGCTGTAAATGGTTGCAAACCGCCGAAGCCGCTTTGCAGCGTGCGGATTTAATTCGGTTTAATACTTGATTGGGTGCTTTGGCGGCAGGAGTGCCCGGGCGGGGAGAATAGGCGAAAATATGTACCCTTGCGAGTTGCATTTTTTCAACAAAATTGATAGAATCAGCGAACTCTTCCTCCGTTTCTCCGGGGAAACCCACCATAAAGTCGGTGGTAATGGCACAATGGGGAAAATACGCCCGTAATGAGGCACAAACGGCGGCGTATTCATCTGCAGTATAATGACGCCGCATACGTTTTAAGATGGCATCACAGCCACTTTGCAGGGCTAAATGGAATTGCGGACATAGCTTTGGTTGTTTTGCAAACCGTGCGACGATTTCTTCGGTGATATGATCCGGCTCAATAGATCCAAGACGCACACGCTCGATACCGTCTACTGCACATACCGTATCTACCGCATCGGCAATGGTGTGACCGGTATCCTGACCAAAGGCGGTTAAATTGATGCCGACCAGGACAATCTCTTTGTATCCGTTTTTGGCGAGTGCGTTGACCTCCGCACGTAAGCTGTCTAACGAGCGGGAACGCACCCTGCCACGTGCATACGGTATAATGCAGTACGAACAAAAGCGGTTGCAGCCGTCTTCAATTTTTACAAAGGCACGGGTATGCTCATCGAAGCTGTCGATCGGTGTTTCTTCAAACGCCGTATGATGCGGCGTTACATCGACAACACGAAGATGATTCGAGAAAAAGCGTTCGATGTATGCAGGCAATGTGTTGCGTGCGGCATTTCCTAATATGATATCCGCAGCTGTAAGGTCGTTGGCTTCGTTGGGAAACGCCTGCGGCATACAGCCGGTCAGTACAATAACGGCAAGTGGGTGTTCACGACGGCTGCGGCGCAGTAACTGACGCAGCTTGCGATCGGATTCTCCTGTGACCGTGCAGGAATTGATGACCAAAACGTCGGCTTGCTCATTCCAGGCAACCGTTTCAAAGCCGTTTGACTCCATCATACGGCGCATAGCTTCCGTTTCATATTGATTTACTTTACAACCAAGTGTGTAAAATGCAATTTTCATGTGCTTCACCTTGTATTTTTGTTTTCTTGTGATATACTGAAGTAAAAGAGATGAGGGGAGTAAAGGGATGTATACCACAACAGTTCTTTTGAACACATTTGAAAATGCGAAACAGTTCGTGCAGATTTGCAGTGAACAGTCATTTAACATTGAAGTGTCCGCGGGAAATATGGTGGTACACGCAAAGTCCATTATCGGCGTGCTGAGTATGGATCTCACCGAGCCGATGCAGTTGACCGTAAGAAAAGGGGATACAGCAGCAGTTGAGCAGTTTGCCTCCCGCATTTCCCCGTTTATACTATGATGTAAGTATCGTAATATTGCAGTATCAGGGAGACAACTTGATTATAACTTAAAACGCCGCTTTCAACACCGTTTACCTTGATAAACGTATCGTTGAAATCTTGTGAGGACGTCATAACGTCACCTTCAAATTGCTCCCAATAGGCGTTTCGTTGTTTCAAATCACGGAAAACGCCGTCAGAACATGCCGCACGCACATCCGCACACAATGACGGGTCATATTTGTATAAGGCGTTATAACAGTATACAAAGGCACTTAAATATCCGGAGTAGACGGCATCGGGTATTTCACTTGTAGCACAGGCGAGGAAAGCAATAAAATTGCAGGCATCTTCTCGTGCGAAGCCCATGGTATGTGCGATTTCGTGTGTGGCGGTATAATATATGCTGCTGTGCGGCATATCTACGTTGATGCTGACTTCTCCCAACCAAGGACAGTAGACACCGGTGTAGCCCGTATATGACCAATATCGTGACAAGGCAACCGGCTTTACACGAAAAACACCGGACTGTAAAAAGGGATACACGGTTTTCAACGGCTTATAGCAGTCATCCGCAGTGAAAAGTGCGGTATGTATACCGCCTGACAATTGCATACAGCCATTTTCATCCTCTGTCACCCGTAAGCGGGCGGCAGAGGATTTTTTTGCGAGATCTTCGGTGACCTGCTGCAAAAAAGCGGCATCATAGGTTTTGCTGTCAAGTGACATCAATTCTGTGACAGAAAGCCGTGAGAAGTTGCCGCCATCCATAATCATAAACATAAGGGCGGCAACCGAAACGCACCAACAAACAAACCTCGCACCTTTTTCTGCAACAGATTTACGGTCCGCACGTTTTATAAAACGGAAGAGGAAAACGCCCGCAAGAGTAAACAACGCAGGAACGGCGAGCACAACCACAAGCTCTGTGACCGAAAAAGGAATCAAGGACAGTACAAATGTCAGAGGCACGCAGAAAACACGAAAAATGCCACGAACAAAGACATATTCGGTAAAGTTCGGAAAAAGGGGTAATACGAAATATAACAAAGCGGCAATAAGAAGCGGTATACAGGCAAAAAGCCATTTCAACCACAAAGCTCGCTTTTTCTGCATACGTCTCACCTCATTCCACACATACCATTATAGCATACTTGTCAAGGCGTAAACAACCTCCAAAGACAGGTGGTAATAAGGCAGCAAAGAATGCCGACAGCGGTGGGAAGAACGGCGGCCAGCAGTGTCCATTTGCAGGATGCTGTTTCTTTGCGTATGGTGGCAAGGGTGGTCGAGCAGGGCCAATGAAACAGAGAAAACAGCATCACGTTGATTGCGGTAAGCGGTGTCCAACCATTCTCTATCAGCAATGCTTTCAGGGTACTCAGTTCTGCGATTTCCGTAAGTGTTCCGGTACACATATACGCCATAATAATAATGGGGACAACAATTTCATTGGCAGGGAAACCGAGAATAAATGCGATGAGAATGACACCGTCAAGACCTATACAGCGGGCGACAGGGTCTAAAACCGCTGCGGCCTGCTGTAAAAGGGTGTTGTCACCGACCGTTATATTGGCAAACAACCATAGAATAAGCCCTGCGGGTGCGGCAACTGCGGCTGCACGGCCGAGCACAAAGATAGTGCGGTCCCACAGTGAACGCCAAATCACCTTGCCGATTTGCGGCTTGCGGTATGGCGGCAATTCCAACGTGAAAGAAGATGCTGCACCTTTTAAGGCGGTGAGTGAAAGCAGCTTGGTGGTCAAAAAGGTAACAAATACACCTAATAGAATCAGTCCCGTTAATATTAAAGCCGACAAACCGAAGGAAAGGATGCCGCTCGTATTGCCTATAAAAAACATGGTTAAAATGCTGATTAAGGTGGGAAAGCGTCCGTTACACGGCACGAAATTGTTTGTCAGAATAGCAAGCAGTCGTTCTCGGGGTGAATCGATAATGCGTGCGCCGATGACACCGGCCGCATTACAGCCGAACCCCATGCACATGGTGAGTGCTTGCTTGCCGCAGGCGTTACTCCTTTGGAAGGGTTTATCCAGATTATATGCCAATCTGGGTAAATAACCAACGTCTTCCAATAAAGTAAACAGCGGGAAAAATATTGCCATCGGTGGTAACATTACTGCGATAACCCAGGTCAAGACACGATATACGCCTAACACCAACGCACCGTATAACCAATCGGGTGCATGTGCTGCAATAAACAAACGTGTCAGCTGTGTTTCCAAGAGAGAAAACCCCTTTGAAAGCACGGCGGACGGGAAATTGGCGCCGACAATCGTTAGCCAGAACACCAGCAGTAATAAAGCAACCATTGAAAAATAGGCGGTTTTTTTCCCCGTGAGAAAACGGTCAATGGCAGCATCACGGTTAGTACGCATATCATCGGCATAGGAAACACATTGCTTGCAAATAGCGGCGGCTGTATCCATTAAAGTGGATGCTAAGCTATCTTTTAATTGTTCGCCGGAAATGCCATTTTCCTCCAGCTGTTTTCGTGCGGTGTCTGCGGTTTGCAAGGCGGGTTGTATGCTGTCTTTGCCATAGCGGGAGATGTATTCGTTGCGTAAAGCAGGATCGTTTTCCAATAGTTTGAGAGCCACAAACCGACAACGCTTTTTATTTGTTTCGACGGTGGCCAGTGCACTCACTATATCTTGTATTGCGGCCTCTATGGGTTTAGAATACGTGATTTTCAGCGGTGAAGGGGAGGATGACGCCGCTTTTTCGATGGCGGATACCAAAAGTTCCGATTCGTTTTTGCGGTGTGCACTGATGCCGACAACCGGCAAATGCAGGTGCCCGGACAGCTTTTTCGTGTCAATATGGATATGCTTTTTTTCTGCCTCGTCCATCAGGTTGACGCATACCAGCACGTCATCGGTGACTTCTGTGATTTGTAAAACGAGATTCAGATTGCGTTCAAGGCAGGTAGCATCACACACGACAACCGTTATATCGGGATTACCAAAACAAATAAAATCTCTCGCTACTGACTCTTCCGCAGAATGTGCCAGAAGGGAATATGTGCCCGGAATATCTACAAGTACAAAATGTCTCTGTGCGTTCTGCAAATAACCGTGTGCACTGCTCACTGTTTTGCCGGGCCAATTTCCCGTGTGCTGCCGCATACCCGTAAGATTGTTAAAAACGGTGCTTTTGCCGACATTGGGATTACCGGCTAAAGCGACAATTTTATCGTCTTGGTGCCGTTTTTCAAAAGGAATGCCGTTGTCTTTGGCATTTTTACCGACCGAACGGTTAGTCAGCCCCATGGGTATCACCACGCAAAATGATGACTGTTTTGCAATCACTGCGACGCAAGGCAATGATACTGCCGCGTATGTTGAAAGCAACAGGGTCTCCTGCGGGGCTTTGACCAACGCAGGTAACCGTTGTGTTTTTGGTAAGACCGATATCCAGCAACCGTCTTCTCATATTGTCGGGAGATTCAAGGGCAACTACCGTTCCGCTTTCGTTTACTGCTAAATCCGCCAGGGTGTATGTAGGCATAAAAAACAAACCTTTCAAAAAAACTATCTCCCTACATACTATTCTCTTCGAATGCTGCGGTGACACAACAAAAAACACGGTCATTTCGTGACCGTGTTTTTTATCAATTCTTTTCCATAAAGGATCTGATGGCGGTAATTGTTTGTTCGCTGACAACATGCTCGATTTTGCAGGCATCTTTCGCTGCGTTTTCTTCATCCACACCGATGAACACCAAAAAATCGGATAAAACCGTGTGGCGTTCAAAAATATTTTTTGCCGCCGCATATCCGCTGTCGGTAAGCGAAAGATACCCGTCTGCGTTGACAGAAAGGTAGCCACCTTTTTTTAATAAGCTGACCGCTCTGCTGACGCTGGGTTTTGAATATCCCATGTGTTCGGCAATGTCAATGCTGCGTACAGCCCCTGTTTTTTGTGAGAGTACATATATGGTTTCAAGATACATTTCCGCAGATTCATGTAACGGCATCGTAAAACTCCTTAAATATGATGAGTTTAGTATACCATATAGGAAGTGCGTTTGCAAGAGGCAACATTTTTATGAAAAAATGGCAAAAATCCCCTTGACAAATCCGAGGGGAGGGTGTATTATTCTTATGGTTAGCAATTGCTAACCGTTTTTCAATGAAATGTAGTTAGCCGCCGCTAATCGTGTTATGGAGGAACGATATGACACTGCGAGATGCGATAGAAGGAAAAGAATATATCATTCAACAGATAAACACAGACGATGAGGAACTGAATGCTTTTTTGTTTTCTCTGGGTTGTTACAGTGGGGAAACAATCACCGTGATTGCACACCGCAGAGGCGGATGTACCGTTTCCATTAAAGACGCTCGCTATAATATTGATACGCAACTGGCGGAAGCCATTATCGTTAAATTTATAGAAGAATAAGTTTCGGCTTATTTTTTTAGTTGCAGGTTAGCGGTTGCTAACTGATGTATGTAAATATTCCCGTAAGGGCTTTTATAGTGTAGAGAAACAGGAGGAAGAATTTATGAGAATCGCATTAACCGGCAATCCGAACGCCGGTAAGACAACAATGTTTAATGCTCTGACCGGGCGCAACGAAAAGGTTGGTAACTGGGCGGGTGTTACTGTAGAAAAGAAAGAATACCCGGTAAAGAAAGCGTACGCAGGAGGTAAACAGATTACGGTTGTTGACCTTCCCGGTGCATACTCGATGTCCCCGTTTACAAGTGAGGAAAGCATCACAAGCGCCTATGTAAAGAATGAAAACCCCGATGTTATTGTTAATATCGTAGATGCGGATAACTTGAGCCGTAGTCTTTTCTTTACAACGCAGCTTCTCGAATTGGGTGTTCCCGTTGTGGTTGCACTTAATAAAAGTGATATCGGAAAGAAAAAAGGGAATAAAATCGATGCGAAAACACTTGCTGAAAAGCTTGGTTGCCCCGTAGTCAAAACCGTTTCAACCTCGTCGGAGGGGTTGAGGGCATTGATTGAAGCGGCTGTTACACAAGTCGGAAAGGAGCAAAAAGCACCTTACATACAGGCAGAGATTGACCTGACTGACAAAGAACAGGTAGAAACAGAAGACCGTAAACGCTTTGAGTTCGTTAACACCATCGTCAAAGAGGTGGAAAACCGTAGGGTGTTAACTAAAGACAAGAATATCGGTGACGAGATTGATGCTGTTTTGACAAATAAATGGTTAGGTCTGCCGATTTTTGCCGCTGTGATGTTCCTGGTATTCTATATTTCTCAGAGCACGCTCGGTGCGTGGATTGCCGAAGGCGTAGAGGTGGGCGATACGTTTATTCCCGGTCTTGTACCGCTTTTGGAAGTGTTTCAGGGGTGGGTAGGCGGCTTGCTGGCCAATGCCAACCCTCTGCTTTGTGCTATTGTTGTTGACGGTGTTATTGGTGGCGTTGTTGCCGTTGTTGGTTTCCTACCTCTTGTTATGGTAATGTATTTTCTCATTGCGCTGCTTGAGGATTGCGGATATATGTCCCGTGCCGCAGTTGTTCTGGATCCTATTTTCAAAAGAGTGGGCCTTTCCGGTAAATCGGTTATTCCGTTTGTAATAACGGTGGGATGTGCCGTGCCGGGTATTATGGCAAGCCGCACCATTCGCAATGAACGTGAGCGTAGAGCCACCGCGATGCTGGCACCTTTTATGCCGTGCGGAGCGAAGATTCCTGTTATTTCGCTGTTTGCCGGTGCGTTTTTCGAGAATGCCTGGTGGGTGAGTGCTTTGATGTATTTTGCCGGCATTGCACTTATCTTTCTCGGTGCTTTGTTGATCAATTTGATTACAGGATATAAAGCAAGAAAATCCTTCTTCATTATAGAACTTCCCGAATACAAGGCACCTTCTCTGTGGGGTGCATTCAAGTCTATGTGCAGCCGTGGTTGGGCATATATTGTAAAAGCTGCGACCATTATCCTCCTTTGTAATATGGCGATACAGCTGATGCAGACATTCACTTGGCAATTCGAGGTCGCCGAAAGTGCAGATGCGTCGATTCTTGCCTCAATTGCTTCTCCCTTTGCATATCTGCTCGTTCCGATTGTGGGTGTTTTATCCTGGCAGCTGGCGGCGGCCGCTATTACCGGCTTTATTGCCAAAGAAAACGTTGTCGGTACACTTGCTGTTTGCTTTGTCGGTCTTGATAACCTTATTGACACCGAAGAACTCGCCCTCATGGAAGGAGCCGGCGCCGAGGTTGCAGGCATTATGGCAATTACTAAAGCGGCAGCTCTCGCATATCTGATGTTTAATCTCTATACACCGCCTTGCTTTGCGGCTATCGGTGCTATGAACGCCGAAATGAAAAGCGCAAAATGGTTATGGGGTGGTATTGGTCTTCAGCTTGCTGTAGGGTATACTGTGGCATATCTCGTGTATACCATCGGTACGCTTGTCGCAGGCGGCACCTTACATATCGGTTCTGCTGTCAGCGGTTTGGTTGCCATCATGATTATGACAGCTTTTATACTTTGGCTGATTGTAAGAAATAACCGAAAAATAAAAGCCGAGTATGCACTTAAAAGTGCAAAATAAACTATCACAGTCAGGAATTGTATTATGGAAAATATTATTGTTATCTTAGTGTTGTTTGCAATTGCAGCAGGCATTATTTGGTATCTGATACGTGCTAAAAAACGTGGAGAAAAATGTATTGGTTGCCCGTATAGCGGTGCCTGTAGTAATTGCTCAAAACCGAAAGAAAACTGATTTTGGCACCTTGCATAATAGCAAGGTGCTGTTTTTTATAACCGATGAGTCTCTGTAGATGACCGAATAGATAAAAATCAAGATTTTTTCTTTGTTGTTTGCTAAGATGGTATTGCTAATAAGAAAGGGGGTTGCCGCAAATGCAAGCAATTAAGGCAACGGAACTTGTTAAACGGTACAAAAACCTAACTGCCGTCAACAAGCTCAATTTGGAAATTCGACAAGGTGAATTGTTTTCATTGTTGGGTGTTAATGGAGCGGGGAAGAGCACAACTATAAAAATGTTAACCTGCCTGACAAAACCGTCAAGCGGTGATGCGTTTGTAGCTGGTTACAGCATAACCGAGCAACCGCAACACGTAAAACGGTTAATTGGAGTATCTCCCCAAGAGACAGCTGTTGCCTCTAATCTTTCCGTTAAAGAAAACCTAGAGCTTATCTGCGGAATTTACGGATTTTCCAAAGAGGAAACCGTGACCAAGATACAAGAACTTTCTATGCAGTTGCATTTAGAGACTGTTTTGCGGCGAAAAGCAGGTAAATTATCGGGTGGTTGGCAACGTCGTGTCAGCATTGCGATGGCGCTGGTCAGCCGGCCCAAATTTCTCTTTTTGGATGAACCCACTCTTGGGTTGGACGTCATTGCGAGACGTGAACTTTGGGACGTAATTCGCTCTTTAAAAGGAAAAGCGACTATTATTCTGACAACACACTATATGGAAGAAGCAGAAGCACTTTCCGACCGTATCGGCATTATGAAAGACGGTAGTCTTCTTGCGGTAGGAACGGTGGAAGAACTGAACAAGAAGGCACAAACAAGCGATTTTGAGACTGCGTTTGTTTCGATCGTAAAGGAGTGTGCGGTATGAGAATGATGGCTTTTGCAAAAAGATGCGCAAAAGAGGTTTTGCGTGATCCTATCAATCTTGTTTTCGGTTTGGGATTTCCGTTGGTTTTGTTATTCCTTCTCAGCGCTATACAAGCAAACATTCCCGTAAGTCTATTTGAAATTGACACACTAACCCCCGGTATTACCGTCTTCGGACTTTCGTTTATGACACTCTTTTCCGCATCGCTGATAGCCAAAGATAGGGAAAGTGCACTCCTACAAAGACTATACACAACACCTCTTACAGGATTTGATTTTATTATTGGCTATATGCTTCCGCTTTTGCCCATAGCTCTTGGACAAACAGTTATCTGTTATCTGTTCGCAAATCCTTTGGGATTAACCGTTAGTGTGAATGTGGTGTATGCCGTTGTCGGGATACTGCCAATGGCTGTTTTTAATATCGCATTGGGCCTTCTGTGTGGCAGTCTGCTTAGTGTCAAACAGGTTGGCGGTATTTGCGGTGCGTTACTTACCAATCTTTCTGCGTGGCTTTCGGGGGTGTGGTTTGATTTAAACCTTGTGGGCGGTTTTTTTGAGAAGATAGCCAACGTGTTCCCCTTTTTTCATGCGGCAGAAATGGCAAAAGCGTTATTGATTGGGAATTTTGAATTGGCAGTTTCCCACATTTTCCCGGTTCTTCTGTATAGTGTCGTTGTGACAGTGATTGCCGTATTCTGTTTTCTCAGACAAACGAAAAGACAGTAAATATCTGTGCTGTATATCCTCCCTAAGAAGGATATCTTTAACAGAACTTGGACGGGAGTTGCGCTGTAGTAAATGCTATGTAAAAATGCATACTCGCAGCTCCTGAGGAAAACCCGCTTTGCGGGTTTTCGGGTTCTGCGTCCATCAACTCAGACGAACAAAAAAAGAGATACCCGAAGGTATCTCTTTTTTGTTGGTGCGGGTAACAGGACTTGAACCTGCACGAAAGGATTCACCAGATCCTAAGTCTGGCGCGTCTGCCAATTCCGCCATACCCGCATATGAAATCACCTTTGTATTCTAAAACAAACA